>NZ_JAODZS010000035.1:0-47379 GCF_029835375.1 Morganella sp. GD04133
GAGTTGAGTTATTTCAGCCTGAGTCTGCTCAAACCGTTCCGCTTCCATCTCCACACCCAGGACGCGGCGATTATGCTTCAGTGCGGCTTTCAGTGTCGCTCCGGATCCCATAAAGAAATCAGCAACCAAGTCACCTTCGCGGCTGCTGGCTTTTATGATGTGCTCCATCATTGCGGCTGGTTTCTCACACGGATGTTTGCCGGGGTAATACTGAACCGGCGGGAATGTCCACACATCGGTATAAGGCACATCAACTGATACCGTAAAGTAACGACGTAACAGCGAATACTGATCTGCCAGTTCGTGATATTCACGCCTGAGTGTGTGTTGCTCACTGACCAGATCATCATGTTCACGGCATAAAGGGTTATTCCGCTGACAATCTGCGGCTGCCTGCTGAAAAAGTGCCTGTAATTTCCGGTAATCCGCTTCATTCGGTAACTGCCACTGACTGTACCCGAACCAATGGGATGACATCTGCTTGCCGGTTACCTGCTCAATTTCTTTTGCCGTGATACCCAATGCATCACGCGCCTGCCGGAAATAGTCAATCAGTGGGGTAAACACATTTTTCTTCAGTTCAGCCTGCCGCTGGTGGTACTCACTACCCTTTCCTTTGACCGGCCCCTGATAATGCTCTGCAAACAGAACCCGCTCAGTAGACGGAAAAAAACAACGTAGGCTTTCTTTGTTTTGCCGCCGCCACGGGCCGGAAGGTTTCGCCCATATGATATGACTGAGAACGCTGAACCTCTCCCGTAACAGTATTTCTGTATCTGAGGCCAGACGCGAACCACAAAACAAGTACAGGCTGCCGTTTGGTTTCAGTACCCGCCAGAACTCAGCCAACATTTCGTCCAACCACGATAAGTATGCATCGACATTTTCCCACTGGTTATCCCAGGCACATGTTTTTACCTGAAAATACGGCGGGTCCGTGGCGATTAAATCAATGCAATTATCCGGGAGGGTTTTGATATAGCTGAGTGAGTCGTCGTTGACCAAATTAATACTGTTTAAATTAACAGTGTTTTTCATAGATCCGAGTAACCTTTTTTGTTAAGCTCCCTTTGCTTTGTGCACACAAGCAGTGGGCCTTGGTTTATCCGTGATCACACAAACGGGTGAATGGCTGGGAAGGTGCTACCAACACCCACCAGCCGCCCATTTCACAGCATGAGAATAGTTAAAGGTGAGAAATCTCACCTTTTAATTTCAGGCATAAAAAAACCCCGCGAATGCGAGGTTTAGAATTTATTCAGTGCGGATATGTATAGAACTCCCACTATGGGTAGATACTAAGGCATGTTCGGACAAAATGCAATAGCGTTATTGTGAACTGGCTCGGACTTGCCCTTGACGGCCCTCCCCGCCAGCACACAATCAGATCTGACGGTCTGCTTTGAGCTAGGAGCTGACATTTCAAGTGGACATGATTAATTTCCCAAAAGGAACCGCATCCGAAATTACAAAGCATGGGTATATATTATTATCAAATTTAGAATAAATAAAAATCACCCTCACTTACATTATCCAAAACGGGTGAATTGTTAATTGCATCCATTGTAATTACATATATTAATTCGTGATTGTTAGCATTATGTTTTCCCAAAAAATGCTCTATTTTTGATTTGCATACGATTTTTTCAGAGTTTGTTATTTTATACTCAGCACCAGGTTGCAATAAAACTTCTTGTTCTCTGAGCTTATTGTGATTTCCTTCCATAAGAGCCATCCCAGTATTTATGGGACAATTTATTATCAATATCACTGGAGTGCCAGTTGGCGGAACAAATCCCTGCAATACGTTAATATCTCTTGTGGTAGATAAAAAAGCAGGATACCTAAACGATAATCCCAAGGAAACTTCTGCGCCACTCGGCGTGAATTCGGCAGTTGATGTCATCCTATATAAACATAGTGGGTTATTATTTTTTGCTCTAAAAATACCATTAAGTTTATTGAACTCAGTTTGGTATTCGCCGAGATCTAATCCAGCTCTCAACATCCCATTCAATACAAAAGAATTTTTATTTTGCGAACTTTTATATAAATCATAAGCGCCTTGCAGAATTGAACCATTTTGTAAGGTTCCAAGATGTTTATAAAAATCACTATCTGACGTCATTGGGAGCTCCTTGAATAAATTTTTATTGTATATTTATCTTACAATCTAAGTGCTGAAGCATGCAATTTCATTCGAAGTCGCCGCCCACTTCTTGGCACAGAGCTGACTGTCAAATTAGGTTTGGCTCTGTGCCGTGATTGTGTCAGGTTAAATCTAATACAGTTATTGGCTATCGGGTGATGCCATTAAACAACTGCTCCGCCCGGCTCTCTTCAATATGGCATTTCCCTGTCAGCCCTTCATAAAACGGCTTCCAGTTTCTGCGCCATGTTCTCTCGTTTAAATCCGGCGCCAGGTGTTTTATCGCCTGATAAGCCACTGACGACGGCACACGCTTATACCCTCGCCCTGAGCATCTCGGGCAGTCTTTGAATACCGGTGCGCCCTGTAACCCGCTCTGTTCTTCGTCGTACACCTTACCCCGCCCTTTGCAGCGGCAGCGGTGGGTTAACTGCCCTTTGCCGTTGCAGGTCACACACAGTTCATCCACCAGTTCATTACGCACTATCGGCTCAACAATCACGACACCTTCCATATTAGTGATGCCCGGGTGCTTCACCACCTCTTTCCGGCGATAAATCAGCCCTTTTCCGCCGCAGTCCTGACACTGGCAGACCGAACCTGCTGAACGGGCGTAATCCTCAAATGCCATTGCAGACAGAATCTTCATACACTGGGCAACGCGATTACCGGCCGCTTTGGCCACCAGCTTTGGTACCGTGCGCAGGGCGTACTGCGTCAGTGCTTCAACAGTCCTGAATTTATCTTCAATACTGACATCATTTTTACCAAAGAACGCATGCATGCCGAACGCGGCCCGCTGTGATGCCATACCCATTGCCGCTGCCGAATCCATGCCTTTCAGTCTGTCCGGGGCCGTGGAGTCTGAGCTGTCACTGAATGTCGGTGACTTCGGATGAAATTGTTTTAATGCGCTTTCGAGTTTCATTACGCAGCCTCCTGGTGCTTTTCCCGGTAAAATGTCAGTTCACGAACTTCGCTTCCGTCGCGGATCAGATCATTAAAATCACCTTTGTCCGGCCAGCGGACGCTAACCTTCTCCACGTCATTGTTTGCCACAAGGTTACGTTTGGCACAGGCAAAAGCCGCTGCGTGTCCGGTTGCGCTGCCCCAGTCAGCATCAGCAAAAACAATCAGGTGGGTCACTCCTTTCGGTGCAGTGAATTTATCCATAAATCCGGCATTAATCGTTGCCCAGGTATTTACCCCGTAAACCTGTTTACAGGACAGTGCTGTCTCTATTCCTTCTGCCACTCCCAGCGTGGATGCGACCGGAAACATTCGGATCGCTACCGACTCGGCATAATCCAGATAGTTATCTTCCTGCAGCCTTGTCATGCGCTTTACCACGTTGATATCGGCCTTCCGGTCACCGTCCAGATACGTGCGGTGCAGATAACACAGCTGGCCTTTTGAATCCGTGGCCAGCGCCCACATGGCCTGATAGTTGATAACCGCCATACCTTTACGGGTCGGCTGTCTCTCACAAAACCGGATATGTTCTGCCGGTAACGTAAATATGCCCCGGTTTTGCAGGTAGCCCACCGCTGAGGTGTCTTTCAGATCAGGCATCTGAGCATAGCAACTGATAAATTTTTCACGGTCTGAACGGGTATTGCTGCTGACCGGCTTCGGAGCCTCTTTTCCCCGGTTATTTCCGAGCAGCTGATCAATCTCGTCTGCCAACTGCTTAAAGCTCTTACCCTGCGTTTTTTCCAGTAACTGAAATCCGGTACCGGAACTGCAGGTGCAGATATACGTTCCCCGGCCGTCCTGATCATCTATGCGGAATTTTCCCTTTTTCTCACATATCGGGCACTTTCCTTTATGGTGCCGTTTCCCAGTGATCGGCGGCAGCCCGTAGTACGCGAAAATCTTTCCCCACTGGCCCTTTGCTGCTTCGGCTGTATTCACAATAATTCTCCCTGCTGTGCGTTTTTATTCAGTTGCTGTTTTAACTCTGTGATTCTCTGCGGCATCAGTGCTTCGGTTTTCTGTTTGCGCTTAACCCACTGAATGCGTTTGTGCGTGATGAAATTGGAGACCTCCGGGGTGATTTCCTGCGGTGTGGCATGCAGGCTGCGTGGCCATTCACCGAACTTGTCCCTGAAGGTATTGGAGACCCACCCGTCACTGACCGGCTTTCCTTCGGTGGCGCGGATGTTCTGGTAATATTTGAGCTGGGAGTAAAAACTCTGTTTGTCTTTGGTGGTATAAACCTTTTCGGATTTGCCCATTTTTTTGATATTACGGGAGGTATCAACATCAACGTCTTCACCGGCCAGCGGTTTAAAACCGCATTTCGGGCAGACGTAAACACCGGCAGGCTTCATGTAGTGACAGGATGTGCATTCCTTCGGCTTTTTCTCCCGCTTTTCCTGGTCACGGACAGACGATGACTCCTCCAGACCGTCACTTTTCCCCGGCAATTCGTCATATTCGATATCATCAGGAAACCCCAGACGGTGTACGGATCCGGAGTGATCGAAAATAAGGCATTTATCTTTGCCTTGTGCTTTACGCAGACCCCGACCGAGACACTGCACCCAGCGAATTTCCGATTTGGTCGGACGGGCGTAAATGATGCACCGGACATCACTGTCAAACCCGGCAACCAGTGTGCCGACGTTCACGATGATTTTTGTTCCGCCCTGTTCAAAGCGGTGGATGATAAGCTGACGCTCTTCATGCGGTGTGTCTGCGGTGATGATCTCTGCATTCACACCCGCCCGGTTAAACGCTACCGTGACAAAATTTGCATGGCTGACGGTCACACAAAAACAGATGGTCGGCAGGTTCTGACCGTTGGCCAGCCAGTTACTGACCACATCACCAACCAGATCCGCACCCGACATAATTTCAGCAATGTCAGCCTCTTTGTAATCGCTGCCATACTCTGCGCTGCTGGTGGATTTAACCGCAGAAAGGTCCGGCTTTGTCGGGGCGTAAAACTCATACGGACTCAGGTCCCCGCGTTCGATCAGTTCTTTCATCGTGGTGGGTTTGATCAGTCTTTCGTAATACGTCCCCAGAAACGGGGAGAATGGCGTACCGGACAGGCCAATCACCTTAAATTCATTATCGCGGATAACTTCCAGCAGTTTTTTACGGCGCAGATGGGCCTCATCGATAAACAGCAGGTCGATGTTGTCCGGGAATTCACGGCGGATCAGCGTATCGGCTGAGGCAATCTGGATCAGTCGTGTAGGGTCATAGTTCGGATGATCACGCCAGACAAAACCGATATCTTCCATCGGAATGCCATAGTCCTGAAACCGGGTAGCGGTCTGCTCAATCAGGATCGTGTACGGCACAACAAACATCACCCGCATATCACGGCTGTTGCAACCGTGCGTGATGAATGCAGCCAGCGCCGTTTTGCCGCTGCCGGTCGGACTGCTGATCATGAACGTGCGGTGTGACTTCCACTCACTGCGCAATAACCGCAATGCTCTTTCCTGTGCAAAATTTGGTGTGATAGTTAACATACCATTACCTCAATTTTATCGACCAGGTAGCACTGCCAAGGAGAGAGGGTATTTTTTACAAATGGACGTCTATACGTCTGATGCCATTTTTAACCCCTACAGAGATCTATCTTTAAGATCTGAGTCCTTCCCTTGGCAGTGCCTTCCCCTACACCCCTTTCAAAGATCACCCCCCTTACCCCCCTAGAAAGTTTCCCCCTCTTCCCCAAACCGGAAAACCATCCAGACGGCTAAACGTCTTAACCTCCACACCTCCTGATAATTCTTATCCCGCAACTTTCGGCGGCTCAGCTGTGTAACCCTGAATCGCCGGGTAGTGCTTCTCGAAATACAATCTCAGCCACCTGTTTGCTGCCCGTGCTCCGGCATTGGCCTTCACGAACGACACTGGTTCTTCTTCGCTGCGGATCTGAAACACTTCCGAATATTTGAACTTCGCGTACTCCCGCATCCGGAACGGCATCTGTGTCAGAATTTCCTGTATCCACGCCGCATCTCCCGGATGATGAAGCTCGGGGAGATCAGTTGTTGGCGTGTTGTATGTCTGGCACATAAAAACCGCTATCAGGCTTATTCGGGAATGGCTTAACTTCTTCCGCACCGACAATCTCGCCATCCACTCTAATAACAAAAATTTTTCTATTAGTTTTTAGTGCCTTATTGATTGCACTCTGTTGAACACCAAACAGGTCAGCAACCCTTTTTTGCCCTAGCGTTGAAACCAGCACTGACAATTCAATTTTTTCCATGACCATTCCTCCTTCGCTAATTATCACCGCTAATGATAAAATAATCAACACCGGCGGTGATTGTTTTTATTTCCAGAGGTGATATTATTGCCGCATGAAAAAGAAACAACTGACTGATGAACAGAAAGCAGATGCCGTTCGCCTAAAATCACTCTTTGAATCAAAAAAGAAAGATTTGGGACTTTCACAAGAGATTCTTGGCGAAATGCTCGGGATGGGGCAAAGCGGAGTGGCTCAATTGTTAAATGGTGTAAATGCCATTAATCACGAGCATGCTGCTAAGTTTGCTAAAATACTGAACGTTCCCGTTGAGGACATAAGCCCATTTCTAGCCAAAGAAATTAGGGAGGTATACCAGTCCGTTTTATCAAACTCAGAACAGACCATTAATACTTACGAATACCCTTTGCTTTCGAAAGTACAGGCGGGGTCATTCACTGAAAATGATCACTCCTACACGGAAAAAGATGCCATTTCATGGATCCCCACAGCCAAGAAAGCAAGTGATACCGCGTTCTGGTTAGAGGTTGAAGGACACTCAATGACAGCCCCTCAGGGTGGCAGGCCTAGCTTCCCAGAAGGCATGCTGATATTAGTTGACCCAAAGGAGAGTGTTGATGCTGGGGACTTCTGCATTGCCCGGATGAATGGCGATGAGTTTACATTTAAACGATTAATTAGAGATGCCGGACGAGCATACCTTGAACCACTAAACCCCAGATATGAGCTAATACCCTGTGGAATTGACTGTCATATTATCGGAAAAGTAGTTAAGTCTCAGTGGCCTGACGACACATTTTAACCCCTTCCTCATACAACCAAGCCCGCACAATATATGTGACGGGCTTTTTTTTGCTTTTTATTCCCTGAAAAATCAGATGTATAACCTATAGTGATAAAATAATATCACCGGCGGTGTTGACTTATTAATTACCTGCGGTGATACTAAAAACACAAAGCAACTTTAGGGGTATAAAAATGCCCATTATACATTATATATCAAATAGTGATGTGCCGAAACCTGACACCTATACAGCGGTTAATCAGATGTTCACCTTTCGGTTCTTTGCTATCAAGCGCATCGACCAGAACGCAAAACCTGAATGCAAAGAGGTGCAGGCGCCGGATTTACGGTCCGCAAAATTACAACTTGTCCGTGATTATATTTTATCGCTGGCAACACAGATCCCAGTCAAGGCGGTGTGATATGGCGCATGAAATTAAATTGGAGACGGCGGCCAATAAAGCAGCTCAATTAAACGCCTTATTGTTCACGATTAGCGGTGAATTCACAGGCAACCCGATAACTGACAACCTCATTGAACTGGCTCATGAGTTATCTGACAGCGTCGCCTGCTGGCTGATTGAAGAAAACGCACAGAGAAAGGAGTCGTGACATGTCACAGAAAGCAATTCCCGATCGTGCGCAACTCATAGATGTATTAACCAGAGTTAAGGCATTTACAACGGCTGCGCAATACCTGACCCGCGATAAAGAAGAACGCCGGTTATCACTGGAATTACTTTGCCAGGCAGAGGCCGAAATTGATGAGGTTTTGGAGAAAGAAAATGGCTAAATATACTTTATTGGTTGGCGAATTATCTAATTTCGAAACAGCTGTCGAAATTAATGAAGAATTACAAGCTCTTCTTATTCCTTTATTAACTGCTGTTGAAAATGAAGCACAAACAGATACACATTTAATGCTCCGTACTTTACAACGTCTGGTATTTTCCCAAATAAAATCACTAGATGGGCTTGGTGAAATTTTAAAATAAGGGTTTCATTATGCAAAGACGCAATAACGAAAGATATATAAATTACAACGAAAAAACAATCAATCAAGTTAACGAAACGCCAAAAGCGAAATACATTCTTGAGTTTGAACAGACAAGAAACCCAAGATGGACATGTAATTTATATAAATTAGCATCTAATAATTATGAATTGGTTGATTCATTTTCTGATTACAGCAAAATTTCAGGTCAAAGCAAGGTTATTTTCAGTCTTCGCCCTGAGCTTGGTTATCGTGCATATGTCTTTTTTAACTTTGGAAAACAATCATGACTAATAAATTTGAAGCAATCGAAAAAGCATCAAAGGGTGAAATCACTATCGAAATGCGCCCAGTGTATGTTGTATCAGGTGCCGCCCGTGCCCGGCTTACAGAACGTGCAGCGCTGAATAAACTGGCATCACTGATTACACAGCGTGAATTCCACAAAGATGGCCGCCCCACAAATGAGCCTGACATGTTAGTTAAAAATGAAAACGGTGATGAAGTTGTCAGACGCGGCGAACCTACTGCCTCGTTCATGGGATTTAAAGACGGCGTTCTCATTTCTCTTCTTGATAGCCTGAGACAGGAGAAAGAAATCGCCAAGTTGGAAAAGAAATATCAGGCAGTAAATGATAAATCACAGCTGCTGTTAAAAGAACTCATTGCCGCCCAGAATAAATAACAAAATATTGAATTAACTTTAATTACAGCGCCTGCGCTGGGGAATCCCTTTATCTCAAATCAGGATATCTATTATGGAAAATAACAATATTTTATCAAACAGAAGAAAATCATTCACTGATGCTTTCTTTCATCATCTGAAAAAGAAAGGTAAAGCAGCATCATTTAAACGCTCTGTAGATGGTGTGCAATATCAGATTGATTTAGATGCTGAGGTACTGACTCAGGCGCTGATATCACTTTATGAAAATAAAGCATGTAAAAACGCGGGCTATACCGTACAGCAGATACTTGACTCATATGCCAACTACTACAACAAAAATGGAAATATCACACCAGATGGGGAAATGTTTATCAGTTTAATTACAGAGTTAATTGCCGAGAACATGCACAGAAAGGAATTTAAGAATGAGCCAGTTTAATGACCTGATGATATCAGGCAGCAGCTTGGAAAAACGGAAATTATATCGCCGTGCAGCAGAGCTATATAACAAGGCATTTCATTTAGCCGCGCCCGGTAACGGTGCCGTATTAAGCAAGCAGGAAAAAACAAGTAAACAGGCAATGGAACGCTGCCTGATTAAATCAAAAATTAAAATCGTAGAGGGTCTGTGATGGGCAAAAGAAAACGCAGCAGAACACAACAAGGTTTTGCGGGCATGACTATACCTCAGGGCATGAGTTTAGAAAGGGATGACGTTAAAGATTATACCAATGTCTGCAAACACCTATCTCAGTTTGAAAAACACGGCGATGAAATTCGGATGCCATTAAACAGACAGCAACGCCGGTTAGCCAAAAAATTAAAAATTGAATTAAAGGAAGTTTAATTATGAACGAATTAATCACACAAAATCAGCAACCGATGATGTCCAGTCGCGAAATAGCGGATCTGACAGGTAAAAAACACCATCACGTTGTTCGCGATATTGAAAAGATGCTTTGCGACCTCGGGATTTATTATCCAGAAATGGATGATTATGATTTCAAAGGTTTTTTTATTCACCGAGGGGTTTTTCGGGGCCGTAAAGTTATTGAATCTATCGACTTAGACCTGGATCTAACGATGACATTGACTATGGGCTACAAGGTGCAACTCCGGCACAAAATAGCCAAACGCTGGCGCGAACTGGAAACCGGCACTGCGAAACCGGCAGTAACCCCGGCGCTATCGAAAATTGAAATTCTTCAGATGGCCCTTGAATCAGAAGAGGGCCGCCTGGCAGAAAAAAAACGTGCAGATATTGCAGAACGCACCAAATCACAGATCAGCCGCAAACGTGAAGCTTCCGCGCTCGGAAAATTAAGTGCCGCTACCCGTAAAAATCGTGAGTTAGCCGAACGGCTGGGTGAAAGCGCAAAGCAGGCTACTGTTACCGCCGTACAGAATCTGACAGGCAAAGAGTACAGCCCATACCCAATGCGTAAATGGTGCAAGGAGCGTGACATTGTTCCGGATATTGCCCCTGATCCGCGATGGGGTGAGGTAAAGGCATGGCCTGCCGGAGCATGGCTTGAAGTACACGGTGTGGATCTGAAAAAACTCTTTGGTGTGAAGTGAGGTGATGAAAATGGAAACGACAAAATACGCAGTAACTTACCTGGGCAATTATCCGTGTGGCCACCGTCATGCCCTGACTGTCACAGTGACGGCTCAGGATGCAGGTTCGGCTATTGAAAAGGCACTGGAATCACTTACTGATGATCGCATTACCTCAACCAATCACACGCTTTATGCCGTAATTCCGGTCGGATTCGATACCAGTATGACGGCTGAAATCGCCATGTGCCCGCCACGCAGTGAGATTGAACTGCAACCCTGCCCTTTCTGCGGCAATGACGATATCGAACTGAACAGTACCGGCTGGGATGGTGAATACCTGTATACCGTTCGCTGTGACTGCTGCGGGTCCAGCCAACCGGAAGACACTCTGGAAACTGCCCTACGTGTGTGGAACCAGCGCGAAACAGGAGAAAAAGCATGAAAGAAAAATTACCATTCATAGATGCCGGATTACTGCGTGCTGCTCTTACCCTGATTGCTGCAAAAGACGATCCGCGACCGGTAACCAAAGCCGTTCACATTAACGGTGAATTTATCGAGTCAACCAACGGACATGCCTTGGTTCGGATGAAGCACAATGCGTATTTTCACCATGATATCGTTGTGCAATTTAACGACCCCGTCCCTGATGATGCTGAGTTTGCTGAAATCAAAGTGCTTGATGATGGTCGTTGCGTTGTTGTGTATTACCGTGAGGAAACAGAAGCAGAATTTGTGCCGTTCGACATATTTGCGCTGACCCGCAGCTCAGAGACATATCCTGATTTTGATATTTTTCTGAAAAGTGAATTTGTAAAAAACGTCCTGCCGCCGGTTAGTGCCAAATACCTGGCATTACCTTACCTGATGTTCGGTGCCGGTGTTGTGGATGCAACATGTACAGAAGACGGGAAAGCCGTTCTGTTCAACATGGACCAGTTTACCAATGAAATATTCGGTGACCCACAGCTCGTTACCATGGCAATTATGCCAGAGTATCTCGACGTCTGCCGTGCAGCCTGTGAAGAAGGTATGGGGGACGAATGAAAATCGAATTTATCTCAAACGGCAACATAGCCAAGGTGGTGATCCGTTCCTTCATCACCGAACACCGGAAACTGAATCGCCTGATCGATGTTGCCTTATTTCATGAGCCGGTCAACGAATCAACCACTGGCCTGTTTTTCCGCGTGACGACCCTGTACGGCAAACAGAACCATGTCCGCCGGGCACATAAGATTATCTGCCGGGAGGTGTCACTATGAGCCAACAGGCAAAGGATTACGAAGTGAGTGTGTACGATCATCCGATGATTAAAGCGATCCACCATGTCGATGACGGGCGGGATTACAGCCAGCGGCTCATTCACGATATGCGCCAGCGGCATTACATCAGAGCGGGGATATACCTTCCCCGACCACCAGCGCCGCAGGTCGTTGCGCCAAAGTTAACCCCGACAATGACGGGTAAAAAACGGAATAAGAAAGTCAGGAAGGTGAGCCATGAAAACAACTGATCTGCACCTGGTGCAAATTATCACGGCCGCCGGCAATGACCCATCTGATATTACGGATGCTGTCTGGGCTGCCGGTTACCGGAAAACAGACTTTACTACTGAGCAGGTTATCGAAATGGCAGTCAGTCAGACCGCTGATACCGTGCTGAACGGCTTCCCTACTGACACACTGCCTAAAACGTTGGATGACCTCAGCCAGTACCACCTGAGCGGTATTATCTTTGAGGCAAAATGGGAGGGTGCGCCTGCAGCAATGGCAAATGCAGTATTGATGAACGGGTATAAAAAGGAGTGTGAGAAATGAGCGATACCAGCAAACAAGAATCACCATGGTTTAAAACCAGCGATCTGGCCGAACGGTATGAAGTGAAGCCCCACACTATCAGGGTTTGGGCTGGTAACGGGAAACAAAAACGTAAAGGCTTCCCGAAACCGAAATTTAAATCAACTGAATTGGTTTTTCTCAAACAGGACATTTTTGACTGGGAGAATGGTAAGCAATTTTAGTCAGTTTATCCCACCACTCCTCATACCCTTTTCTCTGATCGTTCAGGTAGGTGTGCTTATCGTACACCTGCCATACTCCAGGTAATTTATGCCCGATCATAATTTCTGCAACATGTGGCATGGTGATTTCAGACATACGGGTTCGCATAGTTTTTCTCAGATCATGTATAGACCAAGTGGTGTATTCATCAAAATGGGGAGCCATTTTTTTATTAAGCAATGCGGAAATATAAACGTGCCCACCCTGTGTTAATTTTCCGCCGTTAGGTGATGGCAGAAGATATTCACTACCATTGTTAATGGCGACCAATTCACGCAGCAACACTTCAGCCGGGTCAATTATCGGACGCAAAATTGGTTTTTTACTTTTATGCCCGGTTTTATGATTTTCCGGTGGAACAGTCCAGACCCGTTCTGTGAAATCAAAATGCTTAACTTTGGCTTTCATCAATTCGCCAATTCTATTCCCGTAGAGTAGACACAACTTAATAATACAGCGGTTTCTGAGGTTGTAGCGCGGCTCATCTATCAATGAAAATAACAGCCTTATTTCTTCATCAGACAGAACCCTTTCACCTTGATTTTCAACAATACCAAGATCTGCAGATGAAATTCTCTCCAAAGGAGAGTTATTAATCACGCCACGACGGATACCCCACGCATGGGCTAGTTTCGTATTTTGCAATACTTTATCAGCCACTGCCGGATACCGTTCGGCCAGTGCTTCAATCAATGAAAGCCACATATGCAGATCAGTTTCATCATGCGGATACCGCCCTATTTTTGGAAATACATGAATCTCAAAGGAGCGGAGGATCTGTTTGGCGTTAACCTTCACACCGTCCATGGATTTTTCCCACCATAAACGAATTACTACCTCAACAGTTTTCGCCGTAACTGCCTGCTGTATTTTATTCTGCTTTACGACACGCGGGTTTCGCAATTGCTCAAGTTCACCGCGATAAAACAGAGCTGTCTCCCTGGCATCTTTCAGGCTGGTAGCTGGATATGTCCCTATATCAATTCTTTCGGCTTTTCCATCCCAGCGGTAACGAAACTGAAATATAACCTTTCCCTTTGGGGTTACCCTGACTGATAACCCATCCCGGTCAGCCTTTGTTACTATTTTTTCCGCAGTTTTACCTGATACAGAACGGAGCCATGAATCTGTTAATGCCATATCTCTTAACCTCAAAAATTAGCTGTTAAGATAATATTTTATGTACACAGATATGTACACATTTTTCATGATTTAAGGAAAAGCAAGATGACTACTTATGACTAATCATGATACTAAATCAATAAAATACCTCATAAATACAATAAAATAAAATACATCCCATATATATCCATCACTACTAATGACTGTTTATTAACACAGGTTATCATCCACCATCAGAACGAGGAATATCACCTGCGCCGGACAAAAAACGGAAAACTGATTCTGACCAAATAATATACCGGCCAGCCACCTGTTTCCTTAAGGCAGCCAGCTTACTTTTTGACACCTGTTATCCGGTTTGCACCTGTTTGGTACAAACCATGAAAAAGTAAGGATCTGCCATGAGCGACAAAAAACTCTCCCGTTACATCGCCCTGAGTAAACGGGATTTATTCGCCTGTTCCTATGATATTGCTAAAAAAATGCGCATATCCGAGGCGGAGCTGGCACACTGCCGGGTCGGATATGATACCTGCCGCCTCACACCGGATATCCCCGCTATTTTTCGTTTACTTGCCACTGCCGGCGACCTGGCCGGCGTTACCGAAAATGACAATGCGATGCAGGAACACTACGGCACATATGCTAATGTCGAGTTCGGGGAACATGCAAGCCTGCTGCTGAATCCGTACGGGCTGGATTTACGCTTTTTCCTGTCTCAGTGGCACTCTGCATTTGTGTTAGCAGAAAATACGCTGAACGGGCTGCAACACAGCCTGCAGTTTTTTGATCGTCACGGCTATGCTGTCCACAAAATATATACTACACGTAATACGGATATGACCGTCTGGAAACAACTGACTGCACAATTTGCCACGCATGACAATCCACGGGTTACCCCCAGGCCTGTCGTCATTCCGGCTTCCGTGCCACTGACACCGGAACAGCAGACTGAATTTACCCGCAACTGGCAGCAAATGACCGATGTACACCAGTTCTTTACTCTGCTGAAAAAATTTAATATCAGCCGCTTACAGGCATTCCGTTATGTGGATAACACGCTGGCACAGCGGATAGATAACAGTGCATTATTACGGCTGCTCGCACTGTGCGAAAAAGATAAGAATGACATCATGATCTTTGTCACCAACCGGGGATGTGTCCAGATTTTCACCGGCGCCATCACCCGGCTCGAAAGGATGATCTCCGCGGATAGCGGAAAATACTACATTCATATTTTCAATGAGTTATTCTCTTTCCGCATAGCTGAATCACACATTGCGGAATGCTGGATAACCCGTAAACCCACCAAAGACGGTATTGTTACCAGCATGGAATTATTTGATAAAAACGGCCAGGCTATCGCCCAGTTGTTCGGCCAGCGCACCGAAGGTGAACCGGAACAAACTGTCTGGCGTCGTCAGATTGATACCCTGCTGTCAGACAATATCGATAAGGCTGTAGCATGAAAAAATATATCTTGCTGCTGCTGTTCTGCTTTTGTCCGTCTGCACTCAGTGTTCAAGGTGGTATTATTACCCTGGGCGGGGATGTCACCGAGATTGTTTTTGCACTCGGTGCCGGTGATCGGGTCATTGCCCGTGATACGACCAGTGAGCATCCGCCACAAGTCACTCAGTTACCGGATGTCGGCTATCTGCGGCTGCTTAATGCGGAAGGTTTATTATCGCTTCAGCCCTCACTGATCCTCGCCAGTGAACTGGCCTATCCTTCCGCCGTATTATCTCAGATCAGTATGGCTGGTATCCCTGTTGTCACCGTGAGTGCCAAAGCGGAGCTTACCGCTATCACCACTAAAATCAGCCAGATTGCGGAAGCTCTGGCTTTGCAGTCAGCAGCTGCGGCCCTGACTGCCGACATTGACCGTAAACTGAATGCCGTTCCGCAAACGCCCCTGCCGGTGAATGTACTGTTTCTGCTCAGCCACACGGGTACCGCCCCGATGGCAGCCGGTACAGATACCGCTGCTGACAGTCTGATCCGCAGTGCGGGCGGAAAAAATGCCGCCGGTTCTTTTCGCCGCTACCGGCCTCTGTCTGCAGAAGGGATGATTGCCGCTCAGCCGGATTTAGTGGTGATCACCCGCAACGGTCTGGCTTCACTCGGCAGCACCGACAAGCTGTGGCAGTTACCGGGACTGGCGCAAACCCCCGCCGGAAAACACCAGAGCGTATTGATAGCCGATGACATGGGATTTCTCGGCTTCGGGTTACAAACGCCTGAAACACTGCGTCAGTTACGCAAAGCGATGGAGGCAACAGCTGCGCTATGAACAATCCGCCTGCTTTTCATCTGCGCCGCCTGTGCCTCTGTTTGCTGTTATCAGTCATGATATTTACTGCCATGAATACCGGCGGACTGCCGGTTTCTGTCAGTGCATTCCTGCGGGGTGAGATCACCCCGCAACTCTGGCAGATTTGGTTGTCTGTACGTCTGCCGAGGATTGCACTGGCTGTTCTGGCTGGCATGGCACTGGCGACTGCCGGTGTATTATTGCAGGGATTGTTCCGCAACCCGCTGGCTGATCCCGGTTTACTCGGGATCAGCAGCGGTGCTGCCGTTGCCGTGGCACTGGGCATTGTCTTTCTCGCGCCTTATCTGAGCGGTACACTCACACTGTATCTGCACATTATTACCGCATTCAGTGGTGCGCTTTGTATCAGCGGGCTGATTTTTATGCTCAACCGCCGCCGTCAGCCATTACTGCGCCTGTTACTGTGCGGTATCGCCGTTAATGCCATCAGCATGTCTTTTGTCGGCGTACTCAATTATCTGAGTGATGATAACGAATTACGTCAGTTTTCACTCTGGATGATGGGCGGCACCGGGCATATCAGCTGGGTTCTGCTGCTGCCGGCTATCATACTGATACTCCCTGTATTTTATGCTGCATTCAGGCTGTCACGTCCGTTGGATATGATTCAGCTGGGAGAGGAAGAAGCACATTATGCCGGCGTCAATGTCCGCCGGACACAACAGTGTGTACTGCTGATCAGTGCTCTGCTTACCGGTATCACCGTGGCACTGTGCGGAATTATCGGTTTTATCGGCCTGGTTATCCCCCACCTGATGCGTATGATTTTCGGCTGGCATCACCGGCTTCTGCTGGTAACATCGGCCCTTGCAGGCGCGCTGCTGTTACTGCTTTCGGACACTCTTGCCCGCACCCTGGTGGTACCGGCAGAAATTCCGGTCGGGTTACTGACCGGACTGCTCGGCGCGCCTTATTTTCTCTGGCTGATTTTCTCGGTGAAGGAATAATATGTCCCGCATAACCACAAATACCACACCACCGGTACTGGTTGCAGAGAATATCTGTTTTTCCCGCCACGGACAGCCGGTAATCAGTGATATCTCCCTGACATTACACTGCGGAACCATCACTGCTGTTACCGGCCCGAATGGTGCGGGAAAATCAACCCTTCTTCGTTTACTCAGTGGTTATTGCCCCTGTGACAGCGGACAAATCATGCTGCGCGAAAAACCGATGACATCCTGGTCGCCCGCTGCTCTGGCACAGATCAGGGCGGTCATGACACAACAAAGTTCTATCTCTGCCCCCTACCGGGTCAGAGACATTATTGCGCTGGGGGATTTGCACAGAGAATATACACGTCAGACGACCATTGATGAAGTGATACACCTGACGGCCTGCGAATCATTGCTCGATAAACGCTGGTATCAGCTTTCCGGTGGTGAGCAGCAGCGGGTTAATCTGGCACGGACACTGATGCAACTGAGCGGCCCGTTACCCATTCCCCGCCTGCTATTACTGGATGAACCCACTGCCGCGCTGGATCTTCACCACCAGCAACGCCTGATACGGATGCTGAAAAAGCGGGTGAGCACGACCTCCCTGGCCGTCTTCTGTATTCTGCATGACCTGAATTTAGCGTCTTTATATGCTGACCACATCATAATGCTGAATAACGGATGCATTGTCCGTCAGGGAACGCCGGGAGAAGTACTACAAAAAACGGTACTGACGGAAACCTATCAGGCTGACCTGATAACGCTCCGCCATCCGCTTACCGGCAATAATTCTGTGTTACTTACCCCGTAATATTCATCACTTTTTGCCGTAACACGTTGTTTGCGGCAAAAAGTCATTGCCGAGAGCAAACATAAGGTATACCCGAGCAATTCGCAGCCCTCTTCTGCCAGGTTTTTTGCCAGCCGGTTAAAATCATCTCCCATCATGCCGCGCCATAAAATCCCCATACCAAACAGGCGCGAAAATACCAGTACCACCAGCAAACCGGTGACCATCATCCCGTATGCCGGGTGGGTGACAAAACGGTACAACCCGCTAACCGCTGTACGCGGATGCAGAAAAGCATAGACAATCGCAGCCAGTGAGACCGGAACCGCGAACCAGAACCATGCGCCGTGAGAAATATAATCAAAAATCTGATCCAACTCCCTGATCAGCATGCTGGCAAACAATCCGGCAATCAGGAAAAAACCCGCTCTGTCCTCCGGTTCCCGCAGCCCTTTGCGGAAAAACAGCACAATCACGGCCAGCAGCATCACTTCAGCAACAATTTCTGTCACCGAGTCTTCCCCCAAATCATTCTTAAGAACCAAAATATCAATAAACAACAGACCTGTGCTGGCAGCCATGATCAGTGCCAACATAAAAAAACGCCCCATTGCCCCGAAAAGAAACCGAAATTGCTGTGACATAACTATCCTGAATTATATTTATCGTCAGCGGATTCTATCGATTTCCAATCTGTAATTGGTGACATATGGTGCTATATGCTGGTGATAAACCAATTGGTTTCATCTATTGGTCTGATAATGATTCTCAATCATGAAAGGCACGATTTGCCTACACAATTCTTGGAAAATTCATAAAATATGACTAATAACATCAGTGACTATTAGAATTTATAGATTGTAGCCCGATTTTGGGAGGTGAACATGTCAGAAAGTGTAGTGAACGATATTATCAAATGGCTGGAAACTCAGTTACAGCGCAATGAAGGGATCAAGATCGATACTATTGCGGATAAAAGCGGTTATTCAAAATGGCATCTTCAGCGTATTTTCAAAGATATCAAGGGATGCACATTAGGTGAGTATGTCCGTAAACGTCGCCTGCTGGAGGCCGCTAAATCTCTGCGCGATAACGATATGTCTATTCTGGATATCGCGTTGCAGTATGGTTTCAGTTCACAGGCAACCTTTACCCGTATCTTTAAAAAACATTTCAATACCACACCGGCAAAATTCCGTGATCACGGCCAGATGCCGGAACCGCGCTGTTTCATGGAGTGTGGTTCACACTAAATGGCTGAAAAATATCCCCGCCGCCGTCACCGGTCAAACGGGGATATTTTTTTATCCTGCTGTAATCACTGAGCCGATTAACCGCCTGCTTTATTTAAGCTCTGCCGCCAGCCAGTCCCGCAACTGAGTCAATTCATCGTGCATGTCCGGATAACCGATCATAAGCTCAGTAAATACCGCTGTCACCGCATCAGCACTGTAACGCTGACCTGTCAGTAGTTGTGCCAGTTGCTCCAGCGGGGCCGGGTCAAGACTGTCAGTAAAAATCTGCGCCCGGCTGATCATGCCGCGCTCCACATCAAAATGCAGTTCAATACCGCCCCATTTAAAGCGGGTATCCAACAGATGGCTGAAGGCCGGTGCATTACCGAAATTCCAGTCCCAGCTGCTTTGTCTGGCAAAGGTTTCAGCAAATCCCGGCAGGTCAGGAAGTGAATCCGGTGAAATCAGTTCCGTTTCCGCTTTCTCGCCGTAATAGTCGAAAAACGCCGCTTTAATCACGTCACAAACCTGTTCATGGTCAATCCCCGGAATAATTTCCGCCAGATTAGTCACCCGTGAGCGGACAGAGGTGATCCCTTTAGCCTGCAATTTCTTCGGATCCGGGTTGAGATAATCCGCCAGACGGCTTAAATCCGCATTAATTAATACCGTACCATGATGAAAACCGCGATCTTTGGTTTCCCGGTACGCCGACCCGGAAATTTTTCGCTCACCATCTCCGCTGTTCACCACCAGGTCATTACGCCCGGATGCCGATACCGAAATACCGAGCCGGGATAAACCATCGAGAATAATATTGGTGGATACCGTTTTGTCATATTCCGGTTTCCCGGCCATAAAGGTGAAATTAGTATTTCCCTTGTCGTGGAATACCGCCCCGCCGCCGCTGCTGCGCCGGGCTAATTTAATATGGTCGGATTCCATTTTGCGGGTATTACATTCCTTCCACGGGTTTTGCGCCCGGCCAATAACCACGGTGTCATTATTACGCCACAGAAACAGCACACGCTGGTCAGCGGGCATTTGCCGGAAAATACACTCTTCAACAGCAAGGTTAAACCACGGATCAAAGGAATCAGAAATAAAAAGACGAAGTGACGACATGTTGTCCCCCGGAAAAAATAGGCTGCCGATAAGATAACATAGTTATACCGATGATTTTAAAGTCTGCGCGCCTGCCAGAAGACTTTTTTCCAATAGACGTTATCAAGGCTGGAACGCATCACACCTTTGCTTGTCGAGGCATGAATAAAGGCGCGATCAGAATCATAGATACCGACATGTAACCCGTTTTCGCCACCGCCGGTTTTAAAGAATACCAAGTCGCCGGGCTGTAAATCCTCAACATCAATCCGGGTGCCATAAGTGGTCTGGGCTTTGGTGGTGCGCGGCAGTGAAATAGCAAAGCGGTCATTAAATGTCCGGTAGACAAAACCGGAGCAATCAATACCGTTTACATCCATTCCGCCATAGTGATAAGGCGTACCGTACCATTGCGATAATTGTTCCCGCAACTGGGCAATCACCATAATCGGATCCGATAATTCCGTTTTGATCGGCGGTGCGTGGTATTTACGCGGTGTCGATGAACAGCCGACAACGGCTAATACGCAGATAAAAAGCAGAGAACGGAATATCATTTTCATTGTATTATCCCCGGTACGGCTGACCTTCAACCCGCATTACTGTATTAATATCTGCGGGTGAAAGTCAATATTTGCCGTATTTTACCCGGTGTTACGGCATTTTCCGGTAATACAGCAATGTCAGATTTTCATCAGTAACCAGTTCGTCAGCCGGTGAGACATCGTTTTCATCCACCCCGTGACGATCCCGCAGGATCAGCGCAACATTACCGGTTTTACGGGCGTTATTCAGCCAGGATTCAAAGTCATCATGTGTAATAAATTTTGATTTTGTATCCGGATAGATATCACTCAGTCCGTATTTCAGTTCTCCCGGACGGTCAAACATATAAATATCGCTGCGCTGCAATTCCCAGGCCGCTGAAGTGCCGATACCAACACTGTTAACCAGAATATAACGGGCATCTTTCAGCAGCGCGATATTATCCTGAATAAAAATCTGCGGTAAATTTGCCCGTTCCGTACGGGCCGGTAACAGCGAACTGACCGATAAACTGATTGCCACCGTACAAAATGCCGCCAGCATCCAGTAACGGCAACCCTTTATCAGGGTGAACACCGAAACAGCAATCCAGAACAGGAATATCGCAATGGCCCCGGTAAATTTGCCGCGCTCATCCGCAGAATACACCAGGGTATTTTCCAGGTTGTTTATTACCAGCAGAGCAATAACCGCGCAGAAACCGAAAATAATATTGATCACCGCATTCAGTTTAAAGACAGATACGGCCTGTTTTTTTATCAGGGTATGGATATATGCTGCCATCAGGATCGTCAGTGGTGCAATGACCGGCAGAATATAGGTCAGTAATTTTCCTTTGGCGATACTGAAAAATAAGAACGGCAATACTGTCCAGCACAGCAGGAAGAATAACGGCTTATTTTCACGGCGCTGTTGCCAGCCCTGTTTTAATGCCCCGAATAAAAAACCGCTCCAGGGTAAAACACCGGCAAACAAAATCGGAATAAAGAACCAGAATGGCGAGAGATTTTGCGCCTCTTTACTCATAAAACGTTGTATGTGCTCAACCACGACAAAATAGCGCCAGAAATCAGGCTCGGCGTGATATATCGCCAGCGCCCACGGCAGTGTGATAAGCCCGGCTGCAGCGATCCCCGCCCAGCAATAACAAAGCATAGTTTTAAAACGTCGGTAGAAAATATGCACCGGAATCAGCGCAATAACCGGCAATACCAGTGCCAGAAAACCCTTTGTCATCAGCGCCATGCCGCAGGCCAGCCCGAAGGAAATCCAGTAGCTCAGCAATGCACGGCGTGACTGCGCGGTGATCAGCCCATAACTGAGATAAATCACCAGCGTGACCCACATGGTCAAAATCGGATCCAGCGTACTGTAAGTCCCGAGTGCGAGAACCAGTAACATACTGGCATACAGAAAGGCGGCTGTGCGGGCGATGACTTTTTCATCCCACATTTTCATTGTCAGCTGGTAAACCAGCCATGTGCTGACCATTGTTGAGAACAGGACACCAAAACGCACTGCAAATTGTGTATGACCAAACAACATCTGACTGATGTTATTTACCCAATAACCCGCCACCGGCTTTTCAAAATAGCGGATATCCAGCAGATGCGGCACCACCCAGTTACCGTCAGCCAGCATTTCCCGGCTGATCTCCGCATACCGGGTTTCATCCGGCTGCCATAACGCACGAAATTCCAAAGGAATAAAATAGGTTACTGCAATAAACAACAGGAATAACACAGTCCACATTGCGGCAGACGGATACGCCACATGAAACGCGGACTTACGGCTGTTAACGTCCAATATAACCTCCGGACAAGGATACAATTTTACCACAACAAGGTAATCATCTCTGTTACCTCCATTAAGACCCGGGTATGGGAAAATAATTCACGGTGTAACAGAATATTTTGTTTATATAACAAAGAAAAAACGGAGGGATTAATACAGGCTTAATCGTTTAATGACGGCTTAATAAAACACTAAGCCGTATTATGATTATACGGCGGGTTTTTCTTTACTGTGGATCAGACGCACCCCAAACAGAATAAAAATAATACCGATACTTTTTATCAGCGACACACCTTCATTAAACCAGGGCAGGAACGCAGCCAGCAAATAGACAAACACATAACTCAGGCTGATAAGCGGGTAGGCTTTATTGAGCGGCAAATCCCGCAGCGCGAGCAACCAGCACACCATTGACAGAACATAGCCCGCCAGTCCGGCGAAAACGACTGCGAACGGTTGCCACTGAGATAGCAACCAGCGGATATCCAGCCACTGCGGGCTCAGGGCAATATCCGGTAATTGTGTCACACCCAGTTTCAGCAACAGCTGCGCGACGGTGACAAACAGCACACTGCCGAGTACCCAAAGATATCCGCGCATCAGTGTCCCGCTCCCATCAGAATCACGCCGGTGACAATCGCTGCCACACCGCACCAGTGTTTACGGGTTACCCGTTCACCGTATAAAAACTGCGCCACCAGGGTAACCACCACAAAGTTGATACTCAGCATCGGATAGGCGATATTCAGCGGCATAACCTGCAAAAGTTTCAGCCACAGCAGCATTCCCAGACCCAGCAGAAACACCGCCAGCACCAGCCAGTACAGGCCTCTGCGTTTTGCATTTTCCTGTGCAGACTGCCAGACATCAACCGCCTGTTTCTGGCAGATCTGACCACCGCAGGTGAGAAAACTCACAATAATCAGTAAAACAATTTGCCCGAACACCATCACACCTTATGGCTGTTTATCATAGATATAGAGGGTCATCCGGCTGTTTTCGGTTCGTTTGTCCGCCGACGGCAGTTTGGCATCGTAGGTATCATTTTTATCTGTTACCAGCAGTGCAACCTGCCCTTTCTTACGGGTTTCCGCCAGCCACTCAGCGAAAGTCGCATCATTCAGCAGACGGTATTCGCTGTCCGGATATTTCAGACCATAAGTCAGTTCGCCCGAATTATTCAGCAGATAAATATCACCGCGTTTCAGCTCCCAGGCCAGTCCGGCACCAATGCCGACACTGTTACTGACAATAAACGGACTTTTTTCCAGATCAGCCATATTCTGGCGGATAAATGCCTGCGGCAGTTTGGAATCCACTGAGTGATCCGGCACCGCGCTGCCGAAGGTCAGACTGACCACCAGGGAACAGGAAGCTGCCCACAGCCAGTGTTTTGCTTTCAGCAGATAACAGAGATACCCGATGATGCCCCAGATAGTAAAGGCGACAATCCCCAGAACCACTTTGGACCATTCATCCGGCTGATAAATTGGTTTTTTCACCAGATAGCTGGCAATGATCAGTCCTGCGACGGCGATCGCACCAAAGGCCAGGTTCAGGATACCGTTCGCCTGCAGCGCTTTCATCCGGTGCTTACGCACACAATCCACACCGTATTTGGCGATCATCACCGCCAGTGGCGCCATCAGCGGCAGCATATAGGTCGGCAGTTTCCCTTTGGCAATACTGAACAGCAGGAACGGAGCCACAAACCAGCAGAACAGGAAGAACATCGGCGGATTATTGCGCCGCTCTTTCCAGCCTTTAAACAATGCGCCGGGCAGTAACGCCAGCCACGGCAGACAACCGAGCAGGATCACCGGGATGTAGTACCAGACCGGTGAGGCGTGCTGGGCGTCTTCACCTGAAAAACGCTGGAAATGCTCCACCACAATGAAATAGCGCCAGTAATCCGGCTCCTGCTGATGAACCGCAATCGCCCACGGCAAGCTGATCAGCACTGCGCAGATCACCGCCAGCGGGCCGAATTTCAGTAACTCAATAAAACGCCGCTGGTACAGCATCACCGGCAGCATTGCCACCACCGGGATCGCCAGCGCAAGGAAGCCTTTGGTCATAAAGCCCATACCACAGGACAGGCCCAGCAGGCACCAGGACGTTATCCTGGTTTTCATATTTTCGGCTTTCAGTGCCCTGAAGCTGAAGGCCATCGAGGCAATCACCCACATGGCAAACATCGGGTCGAGCACACTGTATGTGCCGACACTGAACACCAGAAACATGGAGACAAAGACCAGCGACGCAACAAATGCTGTGTGACGATTGCGCCACATCAGAAGCGTCATCCAGTAAACCAGCAGAGTACTGATAAGGATGCTGAAGACCGAGCCTGCACGGACAGCAAAATTGGTATGACCGAAAACCAGCTGGCTGACATTATTCACCCAGTAACCGGCCACCGGTTTTTCAAAATAACGCAGATCGAGTAACTTCGGGACAACCCAGTCGCCCTGTGTCACCATTTCACGGCTGATTTCCGCATACCGGGTTTCATCCGGATGCCAGAGCAGACGATCATTGATCGGGAAAAGGTAAGTTAACACGAAAAAAAGAGCCAGCAGAAAGGCTCCGATTTTACTCGCCCGGTTATTCAGCATGTAATGCTATCCCTCTTGTTGGCAGCCCAGCCACCCTTCCCGGCCGGGGAAATCACCCCGTACCACTTTGCCTGTCGGTAATGTTGATAAATCAGACGGCAGCAATTCACTGAGCGGACAAAAGCGGAAATCCTCATGTTTAATCCGTTCCAGTAATGCCTCAAACTGTGCGGCTTTGGACATGCCTTCCACTTCAGTGTGGATAGTATAGACCGGTACGCCCTGATCCCGTCTGATTGCATCGAGGATAAAGTCGTTGAAATCCGCATCAGCCACCTGCGGCCCCACCACTTCATCATAGGTCGGCAGTGTAACAGGAATCTGTACGGTTCCGGTAGTCCCGTCTGCAAGAAGCGGGCGAAACGGATGCGTGCCGCGGCAATCACTGTTGTAGGCAAAACCAAACGCCTGTTTGGCTTCAATCACCCGTTCATCCGCACGCCAGCCTGCCACCGCAGAGCACTGTACCGGTTGTCCGGTCGCCTGTGATAAGGCATCGGTGCCCAGGCGAATCTGCTCTGTGATTTGTGCCGGTGTCCAGCGGCCGACTTTCGCCTGCCAGCCCTGGTGATCCCAGGCATGCAGGCCGACTTCATGACCGGCATCCAGCGTCTGTTTCATCAGATAGCCGAGGTCACGGGCAATTTTTTTCCCCGGCCACGCCGTACCGGCCAGCAGAATATCCAGGCCGTATAATGACGCCGCATTGGAGCGCAGCATTTTCCACAGAAACTTAGGACGCAAAAGGCGCCACAAGTGACGCCCCATATTGTCCGGCCCGACGCTGAAGAAAAAACTGGCTTTAATATCGTGCTGCGCAAATACCTTCAGTAACTGCGGCACACCTTCTAGTGTGCCGCGGTAGGTATCCACGTCAACCCGCAGGCCGACATTTTTCATTACTCGTCGTTCCTCAGCTCTTCAACCGCACCGCGCAGGAAGAAGTCGAGCGTTTCTTCGACAGTCTGGCGGGTATCGATAGTCGGTTTCCAGTCCAGTAAACGCTCCGCATTTTTGATGCTTGGTTTACGGTGTTCCACGTCCTGGTAACCTTTACCGTAGTAAGTGCTGCTTTCGATTTTACGGAAGCCGGCAAACGGCGGGAAGTTATCACGCAGCGGATGTTTCTCGAAGCAGTCGAGCAGCATTTCTGCCAGTTCGCGGATACTCGCTTCGTTCACCGGGTTACCGATGTTGATGATCTGACCGTCACACTTGCCGTCACGGTTTTCAATGATGCGGAACAGGGCTTCGATACCGTCATGGATATCAGTAAAGCAGCGTTTCTGCTCACCACCGTCAACCAGTTTAATCGGAGAACCTTCCACCAGGTTCAGGATCAGCTGAGTGATAGCACGGGAGCTGCCGATACGTGCAGAGTTCAGGCTGTCCAGACGCGGCCCCATCCAGTTGAACGGACGGAACAGTGTGAATTTCAGACCTTCTTTCGCGCCGTATGCCCAGATAACCCGGTCAAGCAGCTGTTTGGAAACAGAATAGATCCAGCGCTGTTTGTTGATTGGGCCGACAATCAGGCGTGAATTATCTTCGTCAAACTCTTTGTCATCACACATACCGTACACTTCAGAGGTGGACGGGAAGATGATGCGTTTGTTGTATTTTGCACAGTAACGGACGATTTTCAGGTTTTCTTCGAAGTCCAGCTCGAACACGCGCAGCGGGTTACGGGTGTATTCGATTGGTGTGGCAATCGCCACCAGCGGCAGAATGACATCACATTTTTTGATGTGATACTCAATCCACTCGGTGTGAATGCTGACATCCCCTTCGATAAAGTGGAAACGCTCGTCACCGATGAAACGGTCAATCGCGGAAGAGCTGATATCCATACCATAGATATCGTAGTTGCCGTCTTCCAGCAGACGTTCTGTCAGGTGGTTACCGATGAAACCGTTCACACCCAGGATCAGCACACGCTTGCGGCGGGCAACCTGCGCAGTGGCTTTCGGGCCGACGCGGACATCCGTCACGATACCCATTTCTGCTGCCAGACGGGCACCCTGCACATACAGGCCGGATTCACCCTGACCGCTGATCACTTCCAGCGCGCCGTCTCCGCAGGCAATCACCAGCGGCTCAGCTGAAATAACGGTTCCCGGACGTTTGCCTTTGTTATCAGCAAGCACGCGGCTGCGCCAGATGATCATTTTGCGCTCACCCAGGAAGGTAAATGCGCCCGGGTACGGTTCTGTCACCGCGCGGACCAGGTTGTGGATCTGTGCCGCAGACTGATTCCAGTCGATCAGACCATCTTCCGCACAACGGCGGCCGAAGTAAGTGGCCTGAGATTCATCCTGAGCGGTGGTTTTGCAGGTACCGGCCTCAATCAGCGGTAAGGTTTTGTTCAGCAGTGTTTCTGCGGCTTCACGAACTTTACCGTGAACAATCAGGGAAGTATCGTCACCACCGATAGTCACTTTTTCCTGCGCGACGATATCGCCGGCATCGGCTTTGGCCACCATTTTGTGCAGGGTAACACCGGTTTCGGTTTCACCGTTCAGCACAGCCCAGTTGATTGGTGCGCGGCCGCGGTATTTCGGCAGCAGAGAACCGTGCAGGTTGAATGCGCCTTTCGGTGCCAGCGCCAGAATCTCTTCGCTCAGCATATCGCGGTAGTAGAAAGAGAAAATAACATCCGGTTTCAGTTCACGGATGCGATCCACCCACAGCGGATGGTTAACGTTTTCAGGGGCATAAACCGGCAATTCCATGTCCGCACTGACGCGGGCCACCGATGAGAAGAAATGGTTTTCACCCGGGTCGTCCGTATGGGTAAAGACGGCCTGAATATCAAAGCCCGCTTTTTTCAGAGCCTTCAATCCGACACAACCAATATCATGGTAGGCAAATACGATTGCTTTCATTAGTTTTTTTCCTGAGTTTCAGTTTCACTGGTCTCTTTCGCCTGAGCGCCGACCACTTTTTGAATAAAATACCGGGGACGTGCACGAACATCGTTATAAATCCGCCCGATATATTCCCCGAGCAGACCCATTGCCACGAATTGTGCGCCGATAAACATAAATAAGATGGCGAACAGGGTAAACACGCCCTCTGCCGCCCACAGTGCGCCGAAAGCCACGCGCAGGATAATCAGTAACAGCGCCAGCAGGAAACCGGACGCAGCGATGATACTGCCGACAATGCTTAACAGGCGCAGCGGCGCAGTGGTCAGGCAGGTCAGCAGGTCATACATCAGATTGATCAGTTTGAGGAAACTGTATTTTGAGTCACCGAACTCACGTTCAGCATGTCTGACATCAATTTCAATCGTTTTACGGGCAAAGGTGTTTGCCAGAATCGGAATAAAGGTGCTGCGCTCATGGCACTGTAACATCGCGTCGATGATATGACGGCGGTACGCACGCAGCATACAGCCGTAGTCACCCATGGCGCTGCCGGTTGCGGCAATGATCATTTTGTTGATCATTTTTGAGGCGGTTTTGCGGAACCAGGAATCCTGACGGTTTGCGCGGCGTGTGCCGACCACGTCATAACCCTCTTCTGCTTTTTCAACCAGACGCGGGATCTCTTCCGGCGGGTTCTGTAAATCCGCATCCATGGTGATCACCAGATCACCGTCAGCCTGTCTGAATCCTGCCATTATCGCGGAATGCTGACCGTAGTTACGGTTAAGCAGAACAGCGACCACATGGTTTTCCGGAATTTCTGCCGCCTGCGTCAGCAATTCCGCTGAGCGATCACGGCTGCCGTCATCGACCAGCACAATTTCATAGGCCTGTTTCAGCGACTGACAGGCTTTGATTGTACGTTCCAGCAACTGAGGAAGACTCTCTTCCTCGTTATAAACCGGAATCACCACTGAGACTTTCTTAATTTCGTTAAATGACACTTATTTCTGCTCCGCAAGAATAGCTCTGATTGCGTCTGTCACACGGGTCACATCACTGTCTTTCATATCCGGGAAGAACGGCAGCGAACATAATGTCGCCGTGTTCCACTCTGAATTCGGCAGTGATAATGACGGGTACCGTTCCCGGTAATATTTCTGGGTATGCGCTGCACGGAAGTGCAGGCCTGTCCCGATATTGACCGCTTTTAACTGCTCCATAAACGTATCGCGATCGATGCCGCAGACCACTTTATCCACACGGATCATCAGCAGATGATTGGCGTGCAGATGCGGATAATCCGGCACGGATAACAATTCAACCGGCAGCCCGTCCAGGGCTTCACGGTAACGCTGTGCCAGGTGTGTACGGCGTGCGTTCAGTTCGTCCATCCGGCTCAGCTGTACCACGGCAATCGCAGCGTGGATATCTGACAGGTTATATTTGAACCCCGGTTCGACCACTTCCGCCTGCGGTTTGCGCCCCTGCATCTGACGGTCAAACGCATCCACACCCAGCCCGTGGAACTTAAGACAACGGATACGCTGTGCAAGTTCATCATCATCTGTCGCAATTAATCCGCCTTCCGCACAGGTGACGTTTTTAATCGCGTGGAAGGAAAAAATGGCCGTGCCTTTTTCGCCGATCCACTCATCCCGGTAGCGGGTACCGACGGCATGCGCGGCATCTTCCAGCAGAAAAATAGTGTGTTCCTGCGCAATAGCACGTAAAGCAACCAAATCACAGGGAGCACCGGCATAATGAACAGGAATGATGACTTTGGTTTTCGGGGTAATCGCCGCACGGACAGCATCCGGCTGAATCATCAGTGTATCGCGGTCAACATCAATCATCACCGGTACCGCGCCGAGCAGTTCGATCATATTGATGGTGGACACCCAGGTATGTGAAGGTGTGATCACCTCATCCCCCGGGCCGACACCCAGTGCCATCAGCGCAACGTGCATACCGGCGGTTGCTGATGCCAGAGCAATGGCGTGTTTACAGCCGAAACGCTGACAGAAATCCGCTTCCAGCTGCTGATTCTGCGGGCCGGTGGTGATCCAGCCGGAACGCAGTACTTTTTCAACAGCCGCGATTTCTGACTCCCCGATAGCTGGCCGGGAAAACGGAAGAAACTCAAGCATAAATACAACCTAATAAGAATCGGAAGTGATGATTATATCCTGAATTGATTCAATTGACGCTCAACACCAGGGCCCTGTTTAAATAAATCTTAATCTTTGCGGCCATAAATAACCGCAATTGAGTGCGGCATGATAACAAAAATCAGCGCCGTTGTTGATGCCAATCTGTTATTTGCCACTGTGTTTCTTGTGTTGGTCTGATACTTTTTATTTCGGACTGAAAAAGTTCGCTCAAAATATCTTCAGTCATCATTATCTGAGTTTCACCGGCTGCAAGTACCTGACCGGCTTTAAGTAACACCACTGCGTCCGCATGCAGATAACTGTGGTTTAAATCATGACCGCTGGTAATAATCGTCCCCCGCTGCTCACAAAACCGGGCTATCCATTTATCCAGCATCGCCTGCTGGGTAATATCCAGGTGGTTACGCGGCTCATCCAGTAATACGTATTTCCCGGACAAGTCATCCGTTGTCCATAATTGCAGAAATATGGCTGCTATTTTTACCCGCTGCCATTCGCCGCCGGATAATTGCGTCAGCATACGCGGCAATAACAGCTCCAGCTGAAAATCGCCGCACAGCTGATAAATAAGCTGTGTATTCTCCTGCACCGCCGGCATATAGAGCTGCAGGTACTGAAACACCGTCATCACCGGGACGCAATCGGTGGTTTGAGTCAGGTACGCGCGAAACTGTGCCTGCTGCCGTTTGGGGATCGTTTTTAAATCCGAGTCACGGTAGCGGATTTGCCCGTCATAGCGCACAGCATCCGCCAGTGCCGCCAGCAATGTGCTCTTACCGGAGCCGTTCGGCCCCAGCAGATGGATTTGCTGCCCGGCAAAAAATTGCAGGGCATCACAGGAGAGACGGCGGCCGATGCGGATCCCGCTGACATCAAGTAACACATTTTCCATCAGCGGCGCCCTCCGTGGTGACGGGTCAGCAGATAAATAAAGGCCGGTGCACCGATGGTAGCGGTCACCACGCCAATCGGGATCTCTGCATTGGATAAAATCAGCCGCGAGCATAAATCCGCCAGCAGCAGACTGACTGCGCCGAATAGTGCGCAGGCGGGTAATAATGTCCGGTGATCGGTAATACCCATCAGCCGCAGCATATGCGGAATAATCAGCCCGATAAAACTGATGGCGCCCGCCACCGCCACACTCAGGCCGATCAGCAACCCGACGGCGATAATAAACACATTGCGCCAGCGGTGTGCCGACACCCCGAGCTGCTGGGCATTGACCTCGCCCAGCGCAAGATAGTTAAGCACCGGTGCCTGCCACAGCAGCCACACCGCGACCACGGCTATCGCCGCCAGCAACGGGCTGAGCCGCCAGTCCGCCCCGGAAAAACTCCCCATCATCCAGTACATCAGCTGACGCAAATCCAGACTGGTGCTGAAATACACCATCCAGGTCATAAATGCGCCGCAGATAACGCCGAGTGCCACACCGACCAGCAGCAACTGGCTGTTACTCAGCCGCCGGAAATGCGCAAAATAAAGCAGAATCAGGGTCAGCAGTGTCGCCCCGATCACCGCCCCGCCCCCAAGCACCCACAGCGGTGGCATGCCTTTGAAAAACAGCACGATAAAAACAACAAACACCCCTGCACCATTACTCACGCCGAGTAATCCCGGTTCCGCCAGCGGGTTTTCAAAGATAGCCTGCATCACCGCACCGGCCATTGCCAGACCAGCGCCCACGGCAATCACCGCCAGCACGCGCGGGAAACGCAGATCCCAGACAAACAGCTGTGCGGTTTCAGATAACCACTGGCCCGGAAAAATCCACATCTCACCGGCGCACAGTGCAACGGCGATCATTATCAGCAAGGTAACGGAAAGAAGAATTATGCGCTGTACATCCCGCTTTTTCCGCGTCTGTACCAGCTTCGTGATGGGGTTGTGAATATGCATGAGATCCCTGTCATTGTTCAAGACGGGAGGCAGTATACCTGAGTCAGAAAGCGGTTAATGTCTGACAAACCACAGAAAAGAAAACGACCTCATAAGAGGTCGTTTCAGGTCTTACTCTTTCGGTGTCGATTTCTCGACCTTGGCTTTCAGCTTCTGCCCCGGACGGAAAGTGACAACACGACGGGCTGTGATAGGAATATCTTCACCCGTTTTCGGGTTACGGCCCGGACGCTGATTCTTGTCCCGCAGATCAAAGTTTCCGAAACCGGATAATTTCACCTGCTCACCATTCTCAAGAGAACGGCGTACCTCTTCAAAAAACAGCTCAACCAGGTCCTTCGCATCGCGTTTGCTCAGGTCCAGTTTTTCCGACAGATTTTCTGACATTTCAGCTTTAGTAAGCGCCATAGGTTTAGTCCCTCAAGGATGCTTTAAATCGCTGTTGCAACGCGGCAACGCATTTGTTTACGGTTGCTGCAATTTCATCTTCTTCAAGTGTACGCTCTGTATCCTGTAAGGTCAGACTGATCGCCAGACTCTTATAACCCTCAGCAACACCCTTACCACAGTACACGTCAAATAAGTTTATGCCAACTAACTGATTTACGCCAACTTTTTTACATTCATTCAGAATGTCTTGCGCAGCGACGTTTTCCGGCACAACGATGGCGATATCCCGGCGATTCGCAGGGAAGCGTGAAATTGCTTCAGCCTCAGGAATAATACGGTTTGTCAGTGCGTCCCAGCGGATTTCAAAGACAACCGTACGGCCGTTGAGATCCAGTTTTTTCTCCAGTTCCGGATGAACCACACCGATATAGCCGATATGCTCATCTTCCAGATAAATCTCAGCACCTTGTCCCGGATGGAGGGCCGGATTCGTCGTTGCTTTAAACGATACACGATCTAATTTACCAGTCAATTCGAAAATCGCTTCCAGATCACCTTTTAAATCATAAAAATCAACAACCTGTTTTTCTGATGACCAGTGCTCCTCATTGCGGTTACCGGCGATAACGCCAGCCAGCATGGTTTCCTGACGGATCCCGAGGTCTGCGGCCGCATCCGGTACAAAGCGCAGGCCTGATTCAAACAGGCGGACACGGCTCTGCTGACGGTTCTGGTTGTACACAACGGTGCTTAACAGGCCGGTCAGCAATGACAGACGCATGGCTGACATGTCCGCAGAGATCGGATTCGGCAGAATAATAGCGTCCTGGCCCGGATGCAGCAGAGCCTGAATCTTCGGATCGACAAAGCTGTAAGTGATTGCTTCCTGGAAACCACGGTCAACCAGCAGTGTTTTCACACGCTTAAGCGGCAGATGTGCTTCGTGACGCGAGGTCATAATCAGATCTGCACGCAGCGGAACATCCGGGATATTGTTGTAGCCGTAAATACGGGCCACTTCTTCCACCAGATCTTCCTCAATCTCCATATCGAAACGCCATGACGGCGCCGTCACCAGCCACTGATCCTGAGACATTTTCACATCGCAGCCCAGACGGGTCAGAATATCCGTTACCTGTGCATCATCCACATAGTGACCAATCAGACGATCAAGCTTGTTGCGGGTCAGCGTAATCGTTGCGGCTTCAGGTAAATCCGCCTCAGAAACCACTTCAATGATTTCGCCCGGCTCACCGCCGCAGATATCCAGAATCAGGCGTGTGGTACGTTCAGCCGCAATACGCTGTAACTGCGGATCCACACCGCGCTCAAAACGGTGTGAGGCATCGGTATGCAGACCATACTGACGCGCACGACCGGTAATCGCCAGCGGATTAAAAAACGCGGTTTCCAGCAAAATATTTTTGGTGGTGTCAGACACACCGGAGTGCTCACCGCCGAAAATACCGGCCATGCCCAGCGCACCCCGGCGATCTGCAATGACCAGAATGTTATCCGTCAGCGTGACTTCGTTACCGTCCAGCAGTGTCAGTTTTTCACCCTGCTCTGCCATACGGACAATCAGCTCACCCTCAAGGGTATCCAGGTCATAAGCATGCTGCGGCTGACCCAGCTCCAGCAGAACGTAGTTAGTGATATCCACGACCGGATCGATAGAGCGGATGCCGCCGCGGCGCAGTTTTTCCACCATCCACAACGGGGTTTTTGCTGTCACATCGACATTTTTAATCACACGTCCGGTAAAACGCGGACACGCCTGCGGCGCATCAACACGGATCGGGAACGTGTCCTGATGAACAGCAGCGACCGGGGACATATCCGGCACCTGATAATCCATCTTATTGAGAACCGCCACATCACGGGCCACACCACGGATACTCAGGCAGTCCGCACGGTTCGGCGTGATGCTGATTTCAATCGCGGTATCATCCAGCTTCATATACTCACGCAGATCAGTACCGATCGGCGCATCTGCCGGTAATTCAATAATGCCGCTGTGATCAGCGCTGATACCCAGCTCAGAGAATGAGCAAAGCATACCTTCTGACGGCTCGCCGCGCAGTTTGGCAGCTTTGATTTTAAAATCGCCCGGTAAGACCGCGCCGACTGTCGCAACAGCCACACGCAGCCCCTGACGGCAGTTTGGCGCGCCGCAGACGATATCGAGCAGGCGGTCACCGCCGGTATTCACTTTTGTCACACGCAGTTTGTCGGCGTTCGGGTGCTGTCCGCATTCAACCACTTCCCCGATAACCACACCGTTAAACTGACCGGCAACGGCTTCTGTGCCGTCCACTTCCAGGCCGGCCATGGTGATCTGATCAGATAACGCGTCGCTGCTGACAGCCGGGTTTACCCATTCGCGTAACCAGAGTTCACTGAATTTCATGAGAGTATCCCGCCTTATTTGAATTGCTTGAGGAAACGAAGGTCATTTTCGAAGAATGCGCGTAAATCGCTCACGCCGTAGCGCAGCATAGTCAGGCGCTCCATCCCCATACCAAAGGCGAAACCGGAGTAAATGTCCGGGTCAATACCGACATTGCGCAGTACATTCGGATGTACCATTCCGCAGCCCAGTACTTCCAGCCATTTGCCGTTTTTACCCATCACATCCACTTCCGCTGACGGTTCAGTAAACGGGAAGTAGGAAGGACGGAAACGCACCTGCACTTCTTCTTCAAAGAAATGATTCAGGAAATCATGCAGTGTGCCTTTAAGATTGGTGAAACTGATATCAGTATCCACAATCAGGCCTTCTGTCTGATGGAACATCGGAGTATGTGTCTGATCGTAGTCATTACGGTAAACGCGGCCCGGCGCAATAATGCGGATTGGCGGCTGTTTATCTTTCATGGTACGGATTTGCACGCCGGAGGTCTGCGTACGCAGCAGGCGTTTGGCATCGAACCAGAAAGTATCGTGATCAGCACGTGCCGGATGGTGTGCAGGAATATTCAGTGCATCAAAGTTATGATAGTCGTCTTCAATTTCAGGGCCGGATTCCACCGAAAAACCCAGTTCGCCGAAAAAGGTTTCGATACGCTCAATAGTACGGGTGACAGGATGCAGACCGCCATTTTCCATGCGGCGTCCCGGCAGGGAGACATCAATCCGTTCTTCAGCCAGACGGGCATTGAGCGCCGCAGATTCCAGGGAATCTTTACGGGCATTCAGTGCGGTCTGAACCTCTTGTTTGGCTTCGTTAATCACTGCACCCGCAGCAGGACGATCTTCCGGCGGCAGATCCCGCAGCGATTGCATCTGTAAGGTTAAATGCCCTTTTTTACCCAGGTATTCAACACGTACCGATTCCAGCGCTGCAACATCCTTTGCCTCTTCGACGGCTGCTTTTGCCTGAGCAACCAGTTCAGCGAGATGTGGCATGTTTTCCTATTCCTCTGACCCTGTGGTCTTCAATTATGACAACGGCGCTGCCGGACGTCATTATCTTTCCGTTCCGGCAAACCCCTGAAACAAAAAAGCCTCCATTCAGGAGGCTTACGGCGTTACTTTTCGTTTCTTTTTTACGCGCAAAGCCCCCTGAGTTCAGGCGCTAAAGTAAAAAAAGAAGCGGAAAGAAACGATATTATTCATTTTCTCAACTATTTATCAGTTAACCGAGCATATTTTGTCATAGTACGCGAAAAACATGCGGATATACAATGACAAATTATTCATTCAGCAGATTTTTTCTGCCGGACAGCAAAAGAGGGAGCAAGCTCCCTCTTCTGTCTGAACAATTACGCCAGAGCGCCTTTTGCTTTTTCGACCAGCGCAGTAAATGCGGCTTTATCGAATACAGCGATATCGGCTAAGATCTTACGATCGATTTCGATGGATGCCTTTTTCAGACCGTTGATGAAACGGCTGTAAGACAGACCATTCTGACGAGCTGCTGCGTTGATACGTGCAATCCACAGCTGACGGAACTGACGCTTACGCTGACGACGGTCACGGTAAGCATACTGACCAGCTTTGATTACTGCCTGGAAGGCAACACGATAAACGCGCGAACGGGCACCGTAGTAACCTTTCGCTTGTTTCAGAATTTTTTTGTGACGTGCGCGAGCAATGACACCACGTTTTACACGAGCCATACTAATCTCCTAAAGTCGTAAACTTTGCTAAAAAACTTGCTTATGCGTATGGCAGGCAAGCGACAACTAAACCCAGATCCCCTTTAGAGACCATACCTTTCGGACGTAAATGACGTTTACGCTTAGTTGATTTTTTAGTCAGGATATGACGGAGGTTAGCATGCTTACGTTTGAAACCACCTTTAGCGGTTTTTTTGAAACGCTTAGCTGCACCACGTACAGTTTTAATCTTTGGCATTTTTATTTCCACTTCGCATTGTTAAACAACGAATTAATCCGGCGAATAAACGCCGGGGTTGCCCCCGGCATTTATTACTTGGATTGCCGGACTATTTCTTCTTAGGAGCGAGCACCATGATCATCTGGCGACCTTCGATCTTCGACGGGAAGGATTCGACGGAAGCTAATTCACTCAGATCGTCTTTGATGCGGTTAAGCACTTCAATACCAATCTGCTGGTGCGCCATTTCACGACCACGGAACCGCAGTGTGATTTTGGCTTTATCGCCATCTTCAAGAAAACGAACCAGGTTGCGTAGTTTGACCTGATAGTCGCCTTCATCTGTGCCAGGACGGAATTTGATTTCCTTAACCTGAATAACTTTTTGTTTCTTCTTCTGCTCTTTAGCCGATTTGCTTTTCTCGTAGAGGAATTTGCCGTAATCCATGATACGGCAAACGGGCGGTTCGGCATTAGGGCTGATTTCAACTAAATCAACCCCGGCTTCCTCGGCTTTCTCAAGAGCTTCTTTCAGGCTGACAACACCAAGCTGCTCGCCTTCAAGACCAGTTAAACGAACTTCATTGACACGGATTTCCGCATTGATGCGGTTCGGACGTGCTGTTTGAATTCTTTTTCCGCCTTTAATACCTTATTCCTCCGGTTGTTCTTCAAGTCTGCGACTGCGAATTTCTTCAAGCAGTGCGTCTTTAAATTCGCTCACGTTTATGCTGCCAAGATCGTTGCCGCGGCGGGTACGAACAGACACTTCGCCTGTTTCCATCTCTTTATCACCGCAGACCAGCATATACGGAACACGTCGTAACGTGTGTTCACGAATTTTAAAGCCAATCTTCTCATTTCTCAAGTCTGCTTTTGCACGAATGCCGGCATCCTGCAGTTCTTTGACGACTTCACGGACATAATCGGCCTGAGAATCAGTGATGTTCATCACCACTACCTGGTTAGGCGCTAACCATGTCGGGAAGAAACCGGCAGTTTCTTCAGTCAGGATACCAATGAAGCGCTCCATCGAGCCTAAGATCGCGCGGTGAATCATCACCGGGGTCACACGTTCATTGTTTTCGGCAACATAAGTTGCCCCCAGACGAGCCGGCAGAGAGAAATCGAGCTGCACTGTACCACATTGCCATGCACGATCCAAACAATCATATAAAGTAAATTCAATTTTCGGCCCGTAGAAGGCACCTTCGCCCGGCAGATATTCGAATTCGATGTTGTTTTCTTTCAGTGCAGAGGCCAGATCAGATTCGGCTTTGTCCCACTGGACATCAGAACCGATGCGTTTTTCCGGACGGGTGGACAGTTTAACCACAATCTTTTTGAAGCCGAAAGTGGAGTACATGTCATAGACCATACGGATACAGGCACTGACTTCGTCCATTACCTGCTCTTCGGTACAGAAGATGTGCGCATCATCCTGCGTAAAGCCGCGGACACGCATCAGACCATGCAGCGCACCGGAAGATTCGTTACGGTGGCAGCTGCCGAACTCCGCCATACGCAGCGGCAGATCACGGTAAGAACGCAGACCCTGGTTGAAGATCTGAATGTGACCCGGGCAGTTCATCGGCTTAATGCAGTATTCACGGTTCTCAGAAGAGGTTGTGAACATATGCTCTTTGTAGTTTTCCCAGTGTCCTGTTTTTTCCCACAGAACGCGATCCATCATAAACGGACCTTTCACTTCCTGGTAATCGTACTCTTTCAGTTTCACACGGACGAACACTTCCAGCTCACGGAAAATTGTCCAGCCGTCGTTATGCCAGAACGCCATACCCGGCGCTTCTTCCTGCATATGATACAGGTCAAGCTGCTTACCGATTTTACGGTGGTCACGTTTTGCGGCTTCTTCCAGGCGCTGCAGATAAGCGGCTAACTGCTTCTTATCGCCCCACGCGGTGCCGTAAATACGTTGCAGCATTTTATTTTCGCTGTTGCCGCGCCAGTAGGCACCGGCCACTTTCTGCAATTTGAAGTTATGGCAGAAACGCATATTCGGTACGTGCGGACCACGGCACATATCGACATATTCTTCATGGAAATACAGTGCAGGATGCTCATCCTGACCGATATTTTCGTCCAGAATTTCAACCTTGTAATCTTCACCGCGGGAAACGAACATCTCGCGGGCTTCGCCCCATGTGACGCGTTTTTTAACGACATCATAATCTTTTTTGGCGAGTTCCATCATCCGCTGTTCGAGTTTCTCGAGGTCTTCCTGGGTCAGTGACTCATCAAGATCAACGTCATAATAGAAACCGTTATCGATTACCGGACCAATCGCCATGCGGATGTCCGGCCATAATTGTTTGATGGCATGACCTAACAGGTGAGCACAGGAGTGGCGGATAATTTCCAGTCCTTCCTCGTCTTTGGCGGTGATAATGGCTAAATTTGCATCGTGTTCAATCATGTCGCAGGCATCAACCAGCGTACCGTTGACACGACCCGCGATACAGGCTTTCGCCAGACCGGCACCGATATCATTCGCAACATCAAGGACAGAAACAGGATGGTTAAACTGGCGCTGACTGCCGTCAGGAAGAGTAATTACAGGCATTTTTAAATCCTTATCTACAGTGGTGACCCATACGTAAGATCACATATAGAAATCTCATTTATTTGATTTTCAGTACGTTACCGGCAATTTCTCACTTTACGTTGCGAGTTATGTACGCTCATATGTACACAGACTACAAATGTACATGACGCTTATTGCCGGAACTCGAAATCCATACTAACACAGCAAATGTGGATTAAAACGTTTATATCTTTACATTTATGAAAAGGTGGTAAGCATCACAAACAGAGTGCCAATAATGAACACCACAAATCCCCCTGCTATACTCCCATCATCACCCACCACTCCGAAACCAACATGCACAATATCACCAACCTGACCCAAGACGAAAAAGATAAAATTAATGCCGATTTAGCCGCCTCCGGTATCGCGTACAAAGAAAGACTCGGACTGCCGTATGATCTGTACGAAACAGAAAACCAGCAGCCCGAGCATTTACGCCCGTACTTCAGAGAGAGACTTGAGCACTACAGGGAGGTCGGGAAAAGGTTTCCGCGCGGGTTTGAATATGAGATGGAGTGATTATGTCACGTTCATGCTGACCTATCTTTACAATGATGGTAAACTCACGCACCAATTTCTGTTATAGAGCAAATGTGATGATTCGACCCCATCAGAAAAGGCCAGATGGACGTCTGCCAGGGTATTAGAACAGATCCATACATAGGCAGAGCGATACATGCTAAACGCATCATTGATTTCATTAAAAAATTAAAATTATCAAGAGCATCAATACAACAACTTACATAAGAGAAATTCAGTGGGAAAGATTATATCAATTCATCACTTGCGGGGGATAGCCGCATTATCTGTTGTTTTTTTTCACTTTAGAGGCATATTAAACAACACATACGCTCAAAAAGATTTGGGAACCATTCTTTTTGGATCTGGTGCGTTTGGTGTCGATATGTTTTTCATGATTAGTGGGTTTATAATTGCATTGTCCACTGAAAAGGCGACATCTTCACTAGTTTTTGCAACAAGAAGATTTTTTAGAATATACCCAGCATTTATTGTGATTTTTTTGATTGGTATATTTACTGTATACAAGCAGTATAGCGGTAATGAGTTATTAAAATCTATGTTATTTGTTCATCGTGATTATGGAAATACTTCGCCAGGGTTTGGATTTAACATACTAGGGCCTGCCTGGACGTTGGGATATGAAATATACTTTTACTTCATATTTATGATTTCTATGGCTATTAGCTGGAAGTACCGCCTAGCTATAACCTCAGTAATATTGGCTTCCCCTATAATTATTTTACAGTTTGTTTTCTCAGGTGCGCTTTCTCTAGCTGGAAATGCATCACCAAACATACCAATAGATAATAGTTTTTATGCAATGCTAAGGTTTGTCGGATCACCAATATTAATTGAATTTATCATTGGTATGATTCTTTTTTTTATATATAAAAATGTAAACATAAAAATAAGCAAAGAGCTTTCATTATTTGTTTTATTAATATCAACATTATCATTCCTATCATTTTATTTTAATTCAAAATATTCATCATTTGGAATGTATGGGTTTGGTTTTTGGTCATTATTTTTAATTGTTGGCTTCTTGTTCTATGACAAGTTTGTTGGGTTTAAAGAAAATATCGCGCTAAACTTTATGGGCAATATATCTTATTCAATATATTTATCTCATTACATCATCATTCAAATATTGAATAAATATAGACCAGAATGGTGGATGAGTGATGCTGGCATATCTAAGTTCTTGTCAGTCACTACACTATGTATATTGGCTGCAGCTTTATTATATGTGTTTATTGAAAAGCCATTCATTAAGTATGGAAAGAAAATTGAATGGAAAATAAAAAGTAAGGCCCTGTAATTTAAATTTTGTAATTTCCTGTTTTTGATATTTTCACTTCAATAACAAAGACAGGAAATTTATGGACGAAAATAAACTAAACCCCCTTGCTGTTGAGGTAAGTAAAGGGATAAAAGAGATATACCAGGCAGCAACCCAAGACCCGGCACTACTGGCCTAGGTAAATCCACCGGCATCTGGGATAAAAATACCCGCAAATCAGCAAAAATTAGCGTGTTTTCTAGGAAATATCCGCACGTACTTCGGCTATTTGCCTGATATCAGTAAAGTTACTTGCACAACAAAAGCGATAGAATCTCTGAGCAGCGTGAGCAGATAATCGATAAAAAATTAAAAGTATTACAGACTGACGATTCGGTACGAAAATTCATTTATCTGGCAACAATGGGCGCTTCTCGAAAATGGAGCATGTGGCGACACGTCAAATAAAAAAGTATTTCTCTGTAAATGAGAAAATAAAACCACGCAATTTTTATCAAACTACATGGTTTTTTAATTTAGTTCTCAGTGTCGTTAAACTGGTTTTAATGGTATTTTGATATCAGGTGCAATCGAGGTCTCCATAGCATGAACTTTTTGTACATACAGCATCCATTCTTTGAGGCTGGCTTTATCTTCCTCCGTAATAATTCCGAGCATTAACTGAGTCCGCCATAGTTCCGTTTTTTCGCTGGCCTCAGCAATCAGTGCCTGTTTTTGTGATTCAGCAATGGCAACATGCTGTTCATGCGTCAGCGGCGGTTCATCGACCCACTGCGGCATCCCTTTTTTACCCGCCACACGGACTTTACCAACCGGTGCCGCTGATGTGTATTCGATAAAGACACTTTCATCAACATCAATAGCATCAGCAGGGTACGAATCACCGTAATCATCAATCCAGTCTTTCGCGTAAAAAAGGTTCTCTGACGGGCTATATACATAATTCATGGTTATCTCCCTAATGCCATAATGGTTACAGTGCCTGCACCGGTTACCGGGCTGGTTGAATCGGAACGGAATACGCGCATATTGGCACCCGTTTTCGTCAGCGCATCAAGCGTCATGTACTGCCCGGATGAACTGGAGTTATGTGTAGGCCACACGCCATGTGGCCCGTACGGGAACGGTACAGGAAAGGTAATCGGAGTGACCGTGTTTGTTGCCGACGGCGTCACGCTGAAAACCTGCAAAATTAACCCGTTAGGAAACGTGTAAGCGCCGTTGGCAAACCCGAAGAAAGACATGTCAGGTATCTGTCCGGGACCTGTACCAGTATTTTTTGATGCCGCCGAGCCTGCTCCGATCACCTTCCCCAGCGCTATCGAACCGTCATTAATTTCACCGGTTGGGGAAACGCGAAATATCGGTACAGGAGCTTCACCTGACTGGTCGGTAACACCAAAAACTCCGGTATTACCGATTTCAACCCCATAATTACCGTTCGGTGATGTCATAATCACCGCCGATGTTCTTGTTGAAAACCGGGCGCCATCGGCTTTGGTGTTTGCCAGGTCAGTCACCGCTTTCTGGCTCATGACACCTGTTGTTGATGTACCCGGCCCCTGAAGTACTGCAGTTTTGTCGAGCTTTTTATCAACACCCAGGGCTTCTGTCAGCTTCTTCCACGATGCCTGTGAGTTATTCGGTTGCTCACCTTTAGTCACTTTCAGCGACACGTAATAAATGCCAGCATGCTGGATCATGGCGTCTTTCGGGTAATCGACTGCTGCATCCCACTCCGGTAATCCGCGCTGGGTCAGGTACATGAGCCATTCATCAATACGCTTTGCTGCAGAGTTAAATAATTCCATCGGCGGAAAACCGTTGTACTGCTCCAGGGTGATGCCCCAGCCGCGTAAAATATCAGGAAATGCTACGTACTCCCCTGACTTTGCGTCCTGTGCAAAGATTTTGTAATCCGGTTTATTCATTACTGACATTGAGTAGCCTCGCAAATTTTCCTTTGTTAAATCCGTATGCACCTTTTACGCCGTGCCAGCCGAACGTCCGTTCACTTGTGATAACCAGATACCGGTAATTCACCCCGACAGGACGCACGAGAATATCCAGTTGCCTGATCGCATATATCCGGAACGGGGTTAACTGTGTATCAGGTACGACGACGTTCATCGTCATGTCATTGTTGTCGATGATGTATGACTCATCACCAAGCAGGTTTCTGACTGAGTAGGTGATGCTTGCCACATCTGGCGACTGATAGTTTTTGATAATTTTGGCTTTGATGAAAAACCGGTAATCTTCATCACCCAGTAGTGATGATTCCGTCAGCGCATCTCCGTGGCGGTAAAATTTTCCGGCGCCGAAACCTTTCGCCCCCTCCACACCTAGCCAGCCAAAATACTCCTTAGGGATGAACGATTTCATGATCCGGCTGATGCCAACGTGCTTTCCGACCAAATCCAGTCCATACCCGGTTGACTGGTCTACATTCAGAATCACTGACAACCCAATAACCGATTCAAACGCCCGCTTTGTTTCAGAAAGCAAAAGCCCGGCTGTCTGCCGGGCTTTGGGTTTTCCTCTGTACTGCCATATCAGGAAATCTTCCCGTTGTTTATTCAATCAGCACCTCCACATCTTCCGGCCTGATTTGTGCGCACTGCCGGAATCCGATCGGTACCGTATCAGACCCGTTTACTCTGATAGTTTTGATGTAAAAACCGGGTACTGAATTGACCTGACAGGTAAGACGCATTGCATAAACTGAGTCACCGATCCCGAACTCTGTTGCCGACAGCGCAGATTTAATGCCATCTGTGTCGATGTCATGAAACCCACCGGTACGCTCAAGCAACAGCCGGACTTTCACATTGACCATCTCAGCACGGTCGAATCTGACGGTGCGCGGCACATCAGCGTATATCTGCGTGTTTTCTATGGCACCAAACACACCGCAGCCGCCGATTTTCTTTTTCAGGATGGTAAGACCGATGTCGTCATCGCTGCCGCCGATCACAACAGCATTCAGTGAGTGTGCCGGAACACCTTTCTCATCCGTCTGACCAGTAAAGTTCTCATATACTTTAGCCTGCTTAACATCCGGTACATCAAGCAGCGCCCCTTCCAGCCCCTGCTGGTCATCATGGTTATTGATGGAGTGTGAGCGCATAAACCGCAGCAACATATTGCCGTCAGTTTCTTCAAATGCTCCCTCTTTAGCCGCTTTCGTGGTGATGATTTTATCAACGCCGATGGTGACCGTTTCCATTTTCAGTTCTTTGCCTGCCGGGAGTGAGAACACGCCAAGCTCTGCACTTCGCATACCTGCTCGCGCTGACCCGTTCATATCGAGTTTTATTTCTGACAACATCACCCATTTGACGCGGTTATCATCAACCAGTACCGAGTCTTTCGGCACCTGAATATTGGGCGTGCCGGTAAAAATGGCCTCATCGATGTAGCTGTAATCAGCGCCGCGGCGAACCACTCCGGCATACATAGCTCTTTGTTCCAGCCAGGAGCCTGTTGCCTTGTACGGATCCATCATCTGCACAATCATTGCGATTGCCTGGTTGATGTTGTCTATCTCCTGCGAGAACAGCCCTATCATCTGACCGTCAGGGCTGTCAGCATCAAGGTTGATGTCATCACCATAGATACGCTTAAACCCGTCAGAAAGCCGCTGATGAACGTCTGCAAGACGGTCGATAACAACCCCTGTCTCAGTTATCTGGAGCATCTGTGCTTACCCCCATGCTGTTACCGTAAATATCAATATAATCAACGCTGACAGTGATTTTCCGTGTATCCGGATCCAGAGCTATACTGAATCCGGTTATTTCAGTTACTCCGTCTGTATTCAGTACGGTTTTCTTTAATTCGGATTCCATATTCACCAGATTCGGATTCTTTTTCAGATAATCGAACCATTTCAAACCGTGATCACGATTCAGAAACCAGTCACTGTGCAGTGACAGTAACCGCGTCTTAACTGACTGAGATATGGCCTCGGATTCCGTGGCGTAGTCGCTGCGGCCACTGCCGAATGTCCAGTCGTGATTTTCGTCTAATCGTCGCATTCTCATCAGTTTGGTTCCCCTGTATCACCGTCACCTGTTTCAACGCCGCTGTGCGTGTGCGTGTCGCCGATATCTTTACCGTTGTGCTTGATGGTGCCGCCGGAAGATTCACTGTTGCCTTTCACGGAATGGTTACCGTTCACCAGTGAATTTCCCTGTTGCGTCCGGTTACCGGTGTGCTCAATATCACCCTGCATGATGATTTTTCCCGGCTTTATGCGGATGAATGTGGATCCGTCATCGGTTTGCATTGAGAGAGAGTCAGCGGAGTAATCAGGTATACGGTTTGGCTGACTGCTGCCCTGCGGTAAAAAGAACGCATCTGAGTAATCGTGAAACCGTGTATCAAGCGGTGCTGACTGCTGCCCTGACACATACCAGCCGTCGATACAGCGCTCCGCAAATATCACCAGCCCCTCATCACCTGCCTTAACCGGCACCGTTACACAAAACCCGCCGCCGCGATAAAACCCGACCGGAACATCAACCAGCGGGGGAAGCGCCAGTGTTTCGCCTCCCCTCATAACCTGAGTAATCATCAGCTGCACAGTTGCACTGTGCCCGTCACATGACACCACTTTAGCCGGTAATGCCGTGTGAATATCATTTCGCTCATTGGCAGAATGGCGCGACAATACATCCAGTAAACTAGGATTTCCCATTTTCCACCTTCTGATATTTTCCGCCGGTACAGGTTATTTTCGTGTACCAGTCATCACCCATAAAATCACCGGCATGCTCCAGCTCTGTGATTTTGTAATCGCCGTTGTACTCCGGAATGATGGACTCAACACGAACCAGCCCGCCGATATGTAGTGCCGGATTACACAACATGGTTATCTGTAAGCCGTCATCTGTTTTTTCAGGGCTGTTAATCATGCCGGTTGTCTGTGACACCACGAACCCTTCGTTATCCGATACCACTTTATCTTTTGGCAGCACGGTTACCTGACCATCCTGTATTGACCAGTCCGCATTATTATTACGGCCGACTTTATGCATCACGTCCCGGGCGTTGCCGGTGATGACTTTTCCGCGAGGTAAAGCCCTGTCTTTTGGCAGTGATACCACGCCTTTTTCAGTGCCCATCGATTTTGCGGCTTCGTTCATGATGTCTTTATCTGTCGAACCGGCTTTCAGCGTTTTATTCACTTTCGCTTTTGTGTAGGCTGAATGCCCGTCACCACAGGTCATTTCGGTGATGAAGTCCGTCCCGTCACGCAGCGTCACCACATCCGTGATGTCGCCCCTGAAAATCATCCGCAGCTCATCCTCCCGGTACGCCACAGACAGCGACAGGCGGTTATAGATTTTACTGGTGATCAGATTGCGGTTAGACCCGTTCAGGTTCCAGATGCGGATAACAGCCGGGTTTGGCTCGCTGGTTAAGGTTTTTTCAACACTGAATGAAATGCGGAGATTGGTTATTTCGATGGATTCTTTTTCGTTACCGATGCGGAGATTAATTAATCGCCCGAATTGCTTCACGCCATTCCTCCTTATCCACTGCGTACAGAGTTAGTCTTTTACCGAGTTCACTGCGGCTCATGGAGTTAATACCTGTTCCGGATCCGTCAGACAGAATCAGCAGAAACGGGATGTTTTTCTCCAGCAGTGCCGGAGCGTTAACAGCCAGCCCCTGCATCTGCGTGATGAACCGGTTTTCATTGGTGTCGTACAGGTCGAACTGCCAGCACTGAGTAATGCGGTTGAAATACAGCGTGAGCCGGACATTCAGGCCGGACATTTCAAACGACTGCTCCTGAATTTCTTCGGTTGATACCGGTATTTCGTATGTCACTTCACACTCCTTTTTATTGACTCAAGAGCCGATCTGCTTTCGGCTTTCTTAGGCTGCGTCTTACCCATATTCTTCTTCGTGGGTGATGATGCTTTCACGTCCGGGTGAATACCCTGTGCTTTCTGTGACTCAACGATGAATATCTCCCGCAGTGTCAGTGAAAACTCCGCAGATCCGTCATACTGCTGCGTGACACCGATACTCACTATCAGCATGTTTTCGTACTGCTTAATGCCGGTCTGTACGGTTATCGGTTCACCTTTCTTCTGGATGCTGAGTAAGTCCTCATAGGCCTTACCTACCCTGTCCAGTGACGGTGACGAATCGTTAGCCATGCCTGCGGCTTCCGGGTACCACGGAGCCAGAACTTTACCGGCCTGCTCTTTGATATCCTGCGTCTGTCCGACTATCTGGTTGTACATGGCCTCGGCCTGTCGGGTGCTGGCACGTATTTCCATCGGCATCGGATATTCGTCCATAAAAGCCAGGTCATTA
>NZ_JAODZS010000036.1:0-45284 GCF_029835375.1 Morganella sp. GD04133
TATAAGATAGTAATTCACCATTTGGATTGTGGGCTTGTTGCAAAAATTACCTGAGTGAGATACAAAAAAACCGCCTGGTGGCGGTTATCGTAATAAAAACGGAAGTAAGTTCTCGGAGAGGCTCAGCGTAATCCCCGCGTATGGGTTTTCGCTGACCAGCTATATGTTTCTGTTCCGCTGCCGGGTTTGATTTTATCCTTTTTTTTCTGCGCTCTGACTTTAGCGGCAGCGGCATCCACTTCTTTGGAAATCTCGGTGATAATCTGATCTTTGACTTTATTCTGCTCCGCATTGGTCAGCGGACGCCCCAATTTCTTTTGTTCCTGCGCCAGCCGGGTGCGGACACGGATTTTCTGCGGCTCAGTCATCTCTGCAATAGTCAGCTTTTTCATTCATCACCCCTGTGGCAGTAAAAGGATAAACAGTACCGTTATACCCTGACAGACTTTGCCGCAAAAGAAAATGCCCCGGTGATTAAACCGGGGCATTTATCTGATCAACAGGGCAAAATCAGTTCTGATATTTGCGCATAACCAGTGTGGCGTTGGTGCCGCCGAAGCCGAAGCTGTTGGACATCACAGTGGTCAGCTCACGTTCGGTCGGTTCGGTGATAATCGCCATACCCTCCGCTTTCTCATCGAGATCTTCCACGTTGATGCTCGGTGCGATAAAACCGTGCTCCAGCATCAGCAGGCTGTAGATAGCCTCATGAACACCTGCCGCACCCAGTGAGTGGCCGGTCATGGCTTTGGTCGCTGACAGTGCCGGGGTGTGGTCACCGAACACTTCACGGATCGCTTCCAGCTCTTTGGTATCACCGACCGGTGTGGATGTACCGTGGGTGTTGATGTAATCAACCGGTGTATCCAGACCATGCATCGCCATCTGCATGCAGCGGACCGCACCTTCACCGGACGGGGCAACCATGTCCGCGCCGTCAGATGTAGCGCCGTAGCCGACCACTTCCGCGTAGATATGTGCACCGCGCGCCAGCGCGTGTTCCAGCTCTTCCACCACGACCATACCGCCGCCGCCTGCGATCACAAAGCCGTCACGGCCCTGATCATAAGTACGGGATGCTTTGTCCGGTGTTTCGTTGTATTTGGTGGACAGTGCGCCCATTGCGTCAAATTCGCAGCTCATTTCCCAGCACAGTTCTTCACCGCCGCCGGCAAACACCACATCCTGTTTACCCAGCTGGATCAGTTCCACCGCGTGGCCGATACAGTGTGCAGAGGTGGAGCAGGCAGAGCTGATTGAGTAGTTCACGCCTTTGATTTTAAACGGTGTCGCTAAGTTTGCGGACACACCGGATGCCATTGCACGCGGCACCAGGTAAGGACCGACACCACGCAGACCTTTGGCACGCATGCCGTCAGCCGCGATAGCCTGAGTGCGCGGGGAACCGCCGCCGGAACCGGCAACCACACCGGTACGGTAGTGAGACACCTGCTCTTCTGTCAGGCCTGAGTCTGCAATAGCCTGTTCCATGGAAAGATACGCATAGATAGATGCATCACTCATGAAACGGACAGTTTTACGATCAATAAGACCCGCAGTGTCCAGTTTGACGTTACCCCAAACCTGGCTGCGCATGCCGATCTCTTTAAATTCTTCTGAGAATGTGATCCCGGAACGACCTTCTCTCAAAGAAGCCAGTACTTCCTCCCGGTTATTACCGATACTTGAGATAATCCCCAGACCGGTGATTACTGCACGCTTCATTCAATACCTCTGTCATTTTAAGTAGTACGGGATTTTAGCGCTACTTTAGCTTACACCTGTAAGCTGAACAAGTCCGATCAGACGTTTTTTCGCATCTTTACATACCGATATTGTGCTGTGTCACATCCGGCATGGCAGTACAGCGCAAAGCAGAGTAAAATCAGGGAAAACCGAACAGAACCTTCAGGCCGTAACGTGAAAAAAACCGCAATTGAAACTGCACATTTAACCTGGAATGAACAGGGTACACCTGTTTCGCAACATTTTGATGACGTCTATTTTTCTAACGATGACGGACTGGCGGAAACCCGCTATGTGTTTCTTAACGGCAACGGTTTTCCGGACAGATTTGCTCAAATGACCACGCCGGTCTGTACTGTCGCAGAAACCGGGTTTGGTACCGGACTGAATTTTCTCACGTTGTGGCAGAGCTTCCTGGCGTTCCGGGCAGCCAGTCCCGCGCATCCGCTTAAACGCCTGCACTTTATCAGTTTTGAAAAATTTCCGCTGACGGTGGCTGATTTACAGGCCGCTCACCGTCACTGGCCGGCGTTCGCGGATCTCTCCTTACAGCTGTGCGCTCAGTGGCCGCAGCCGTTACCCGGTTGTCACCGTATTCAGCTGTCCGGCGGTGAAATTACCCTCGATTTATGGCTGGGTGATGTCAATGAATTACTCCCTTCCCTCACTCACGCGCTGGACAACAAGATTGATGCCTGGTTTCTCGACGGTTTTGCCCCGTCCAAAAATCCGGATATGTGGCAGCAGTCGCTGTTTGAGCTGATGATTCGTTTTTCAAAACCGGGCGGTACCTTTGCCACCTTTACCGCCGCCGGGTTTGTCCGCCGTGGCTTGCAGCAGGCCGGATTTACCGTTGAGCGCCGTAAAGGCTTCGCGCATAAGCGGGAATGCCTGTCCGGGGTGAATCCCCGTGATGCGGCACTATCGGTGACACCGTGGTTTGATCGTCATCCGGCCACCGCACGGCAGAAAATAGCGGTCATTGGCGGCGGGATCGCCGGGGTTCTCTCTGCTCTCGCCCTGCTGCGCCGTGGTGTGGATGTGTCCTTATATTGTGCGGATAATGCATTGGCGCTCAATGCCTCCGGTAACCGCCAGGGTGCGCTTTATCCGCTGCTGACCGGACGGGATGATCCGCTTGAGCGCTTTTTTACCGCCGCATTCCCGTTTGCCCGCCGTACATACGATGCACTGTCAGCTCAGGGCGTGAAATACGATCATGACTGGTGCGGCGTGATCCAGCTGATGTATCACGAAAAAAGCAGTAAAAAAATCAATAACATTTCATCTGTCGCTTGGCCGGATGACATGGTGCAGCGCCTGTCACGGGAACAGCTTTCTGAACTTGCCGGAACCGATGTGAATTTTGACGGCCTGCACTATCCGCAGGGCGGCTGGCTCTGCCCGCAGGAACTGGTACGCAATACCGCAGCACTGGCACAGAAAGAAGGACTTCATCTGCATGTAAACTGTGGGGTGAAAACGCTGCTCCCCGCAGAACAGGGCTGGCAGCTCCGTTTTGCGGATAACAGTACGGCAGAAGCGGATGTGGTGGTGCTGGCAAACGGCCACTGTATCACACAGTTTCCGCAGACCGCCCCGCTGCCGGTTACCCCGGTGCGCGGCCAGGTCAGCCATGTGCCGTCGGTACCGGCGATTGCCGGGCTGAGAAAAGTGCTGTGTTATGAAGGTTATCTGACCCCGGTGAATCCGGCTGACGGTCTGCACTGTATTGGTGCCAGCCACCAGCGCAATGATTTGGGCACGGAATACCGCGAAGAGGAACAAACTGCCAACAAACAGCGGCTGCTCACCTCGCTGCCCGATGTCAGCTGGCCGGAGATGGTGGATATCAGCGCCGGGGAGTCCCGTCAGGGGATCCGCTGCACATTACGTGATCACCTGCCGCTGGCGGGAAATGTTCCTGATTTTGCCGCATTAACAGCGCGTTATACACATCTGGATGAACAAAAATCATCCCCGGAAACCGTATGCAGCGTTCCGTATCTGCCTCAGCTGTTTTTGCTGGCCGCGCTCGGCTCACGCGGATTATGCACAGCTCCGCTGGCGGCTGAAGTGCTGGCAGCTCAGATTTTCGGTGAGGCGCTTCCGCTGGATGATGACACACTCGCCGCCATCCATCCCGCCCGTTTCCATGTCCGTAAATTACTGAAAGGCCGTCCGCTGCCGCAAAAATCCTGACCCGCTTCTGACCGGTCACCTGCCGGTCTTCATCACATTATTGATATTTTTTCCGCCGGTGAAACGGAATTTCATCAGCAGACTTTATTGATCGCCGCCGCAAACCCGGGTCATTTTGTGTTCGTTCTCACAGAAACCGGCTCAGTTCACCTGTCAGCGGCAATTTCTCTTGCCCAATGATCAATTTACAGAAAAGTCAGTGCGCCTATACGCTTCATCCGGAAATAATAACCGGAGAAGATTATGAAGAATAAAATAGTTATCGCCCTGACCTTTGCACTGTTTTGTTTTACCTCTGCCTACGCAAAGAACAATAATATTCCCGATAATAGTGTTCGCTACGATACGATTGCTGAGCAGGCGTATCAAAAATTCAAAAGCGAAAAATCCGGTGACGTGGCGGATTATATTCCGGCTCTCGCCAAATACAGCCCCGATAATTACGCCGTTGTGATTGCCACGGTAGACGGCAAAATCTACAGCGCCGGAGATAAAGATAAGCTGTTCCCGCTGGAATCCCTGTCAAAAGTCTTTACCCTCGCAATGGTGATGGATCAGCAGGGTTCAGAGGTCGTTCTGGAGAAACTGGGCGCTAATGCCACCGGCTTGCCGTTTAACTCCGGACTGGCGATTGAACTGCGACCGGATCGCCCGCAGAACCCGCTGGTCAATGCCGGGGCTATCAGCGCAGTCAGTCTGATCAAGGCCAAAAACCCGGACGACCGCTGGCAGCAGATTATGGAGAACATGGAAGCTTACGCCGATACAAAACTGACGGTGAATGATGAAGTATACCGCTCTGAATCCGAAACCAATCAGCACAACCAGGCACTGGCGCGGCTGATGCAATCTTACGGTATGTTATACGGCAATCCGGATGAGGCGGTTGACCTTTATACCCGTCAGTGTTCTGTGGATGCCACAACGGTTGATCTGGCAAAAATGGGGGCGGTACTGGCTAATCACGGCAAATCCCCGTACAACGGCAAACAGTTACTGAGTGCCGAAAACACCGGCAAAGTACTGGCAGAGATGGCGATTGCCGGGCTGTATGACGGTTCCGGTACCTGGTTGTATCAGGTCGGTATTCCGGCGAAAAGTGGTGTCGGCGGCGGTATTCTGGCCGTGGTTCCGGGTAAATACGCCGTGGCTGTTTATTCCCCGCCGCTGGATAAAGCAGGCAACAGTGTCAGAGCACAGGCAGCTATCCGCTATATTGCTCAGGAAACCGGTGCTGATTTGTATCAGTAATGTGACATAAAAAAGGGTCATCAGCATCGTTGCTGATGACCCGTGATCATCTCTTCTTTATAGTTATCAGTCCGCTTGACGCGGTCCTGTTTTTGTCAGGCGTTCAGGGCAATCACGCTTTTCGCGCATTTATCCTCTGAACGGTACAGCAAATCTAATTCCCGTTTGGCATTAAAAATTATTAATCCGGTAAATAAAATCATACCGATGGAAGGGACTGCTCTTTCAATGACGCTCATTCCGTCAAGTTTAAACCAGAAAGAAAATAACAGTGCCAGCAAGACCACCGCAGCAACCGCTATCTTCGTGTAAATAGTCACAGCCTGTTGTGCTGCGTTTTTCGGTTGTAATTCAAACATAATCAATACCTGTATTTTGTGGGGACAGACACATTCTGACACAATAAATGTTAATAGCAAGTTAATAGTTTATGCTATTTACTCAACATATCTACGTAGTTATTGACTTTTACGCAACAAAAGAGACGATAATCTCAGAAACGGGTACCCAATTATCTATATGGAAGATGATTAAAAATCATTCTGTTAAACAGAAAAATCTATAACCTGATCATAAAACCCGGCGCTGAGACATAAAAAAACGGCACTATTTTCGCCGTTAATGTCACAATCACAAGTTATTTTATTATTATCTGTTAATGTATTAATGGCTGGATGATTAGTCCGGCATAAATAAAAAAGACCGCATATTCGTGCGGCCTTTTCTCATCAATTGCGATATTTCACTTTTTCAAAAAATACGGTAAACCATGGAACAGCGATCACAGAATTGCAGCCCGTATTCTGCCTCTTTCAGCATAATCGCTTCCAATGCCGGTGCGCGGGAAACATCGCATACCTCAAAACCAAGATGCTCATAATAAGGCCGGTTCCAGGCCACATCCCGGAATGTGGTCAGCGTAACTGCCGCACAACCGCGTGCAATCGCCACATTCTGTACCCGCTCAATCAGCTGACGCCCCAGCCCCTGACGCTGATGCGCCGCAGAGACAGAAAGCTCATCAATATGCAGCCCGGTACCAAGATTGGATACCAGCACAAATCCTGCCGGCTGATCCTGACTGTCCGCTGCCACCCACGCATTACCGTTGGCGATATAATTGCGGAATGCCGTTTCGGAATGGCCTTCACTGCGCGCTATCCATTCATAGCCCGGTACTGTCGCAAATAACGCACCGGCAGAGGATTCAACAGCCGGTAACAATGCGGCGTCCGCCGGACGGGCCCGGCGGATGCGGTATTGTGGTTTGGCTGTCATTCCTGCTCCTGCGCGGTTTGCAGCAGGCGTTTCCAGGTTTCCAGCACCAGCACCTGATCCGGCGGTGTCAGCTCCCCGGCACTGATTGCCTGACGGATACTCTCCTCCACCCGGTTGTGAAGCGCCTCAACGGAGTGATCACCCGACTGTTCCAGTTCTGCCACCGCGAGGGTCAGGTGCCCCTGCAGATAACCGCCCGCAAACAGTTCATCGTCTGTGGCATGTTCAACCATGTCATCAATCTGGGCGAGGATACGCGTTTCATAATCCGCAAGCATGTTTGTTCCTTAAAGTTCAGTCACCGGAATCGTTTGTCAGGCAAACGGATCTTCCGGCCATGGAAATTGGTCCGCAGTCAGCGGCGGCGTATTGTAGAACGATTGCAGGGCATTAATAAACCTTGCTGCACGCAGGGGTATTGAGTTCTGCGCCAGATATTCCATCACCTGCCCATGGACAATTCGCCGGAATTTGACGCGATCAGGTTCGAAATCACCGTCAAGGTTGTCACAACTGACGTTAAACGGATAACCGGCAGCCTGACAAAATAACCAGTCCAGCGCCTGCGGTTTTATTTCCACAACCTCAAATTCTGACTGCGTTTGCGCATCACGACCATCCGGGCAGTACCAGTAACCAAAATCGACCTGCTTTCTGCGCGCTTTCCCGGCAATGCACCAGTGCGATATTTCATGGATAGCACTGGCATAAAAGCCGTGAGCAAACACGATACGGTTATAAGGTGCTTCATCATCTGCAGGCAGATAAATCGGCTCATCGTCACCTTTAATCAGGCGGGTATTGAAATCAGCAAAAAATTCGTTATCAAAAATCTCAATTAACTGCTGATATTGATGTGTACTCATTGATTATATAAACCACTAATAAAAATTAAAAAAGCTGAGACAGCCACGTACTGATAGTATCGCCGTGATTGTCATAAATCAGTTTGATGCTCATCAGGAAAGAGACAGTTACCAGCATCGGCCGGATCAGTTTTTGTCCGCGGCTCAGCACCATACGGGCACCGAGGCGGGCGCCGATAAGTTGTCCGCCCAGCATGGCAAAGCCCATCAGCCAGATAACATGGCCGCTGAAAATAAAGAATGAGAGTGAACCGACGTTGGAGGCAAAGTTCAGCACTTTGGCGTGAGCCGTGGCTTTCGCCAGGTTAAAACCGGCCAGGGTCACATACGCCAGGGCGTAGAAAGAGCCCGCGCCCGGCCCGAAAACACCGTCATAAAAACCAATGCCGATACCGGCGGTACAACCGAAGGCAAACGGCATCAGGCGCTGTTTCTGGTCAGCAGCACCAATAGAGGGGGTCAGCAGGAAATAGAGGCCGATGGCAATCACCAGCAGCGGCAGTAACTGACGAAGGAATTCCGGATTCACAAACTGCACCAGCCCGGAGCCGATAACAGCGCCAATCAGCGTCATCATTATCGGCACCCGTTGCCCCACAAGATCCACCGCTTTGCGCCGGACAAAATAGAAACTGGCAGAGAACGAGCCGCCGACCGCCTGTAATTTGTTGGTCGCCAGTGCCTGCACCGGCGGTACGCCGACAGCCAGCAGCGCCGGGATTGTCAGTAATCCGCCGCCGCCGGCAATCGCATCAATAAACCCGGCAATCAGCGCAACAAAGAACAGCAATACATAGATTTCAACACCGAACTGAAACCATTCCATTTTTTACCTGCCAATAAAATCCCGGGCACAATACCCGGGATGTCTGTTTAAATCATGACCAGGCCGGTAACGGCGGCGTGACATCCGCACATTGTCCGCGGTGACGCAGAAGGTGATCGAGCAGCACAATCGCGGTCATTGCTTCGGCAATCGGCACAGCACGTATCCCGACACAGGGGTCATGACGCCCTTTGGTGATCATTGCCACCTCTTCACCCTGCCGGTTCAGCGTATTACCGGGAACGGTAATCGATGATGTCGGTTTCAGGGCAATATGTGCGATGATTGGCTGGCCGCTGCTGATGCCGCCGAGAATGCCGCCCGCGTGATTGCTGGTAAAACCGGTCTGATAAATTTCATCCCGGTTTTCGCTGCCTTTGAGGTTAACCACACCGAATCCGTCTCCGATTTCGACACCTTTCACCGCGTTGATGCTCATCAGCGCATGCGCCAGATCCGCATCCAGACGATCAAAGACCGGTTCACCCAGACCCGCCGGGACGTTTTCCGCCACTACCGTGACTTTCGCACCGATGGAATCCCCCTCTTTTTTCAGGCCGCGCAGTAATTCATCCAGCGCATCCAGCTGACGTTCATCAGGACAGAAAAACGGATTTTGTTCTGCCAGTGCCCAGTCGCGGATATCACATTTGATATCCCCCATCTGAGTCAGACAGGCCCGGACTATCACACCGAATTTCTCATGCAGATACTTTTTGGCAATCGCCCCGGCCGCCACGCGCATCGCCGTTTCACGGGCAGATGAGCGGCCGCCGCCGCGGTAATCACGAAAGCCGTACTTCTGCTCATAGGTGTAATCCGCATGCCCCGGCCGGAAGAGATCTTTGATGGCACCGTAATCCTGTGAGCGCTGATCGGTATTTTCAATCAGCAGCCCGATACTGGTTCCGGTGGTTTTTCCTTCAAATACCCCTGACAGAATTCTGACCTGATCCGGCTCACGACGCTGCGTGGTATAGCGGGATGTGCCCGGACGGCGGCGGTCGAGGTCTGCCTGCATATCGGCCTCGGTCAGCGCCAGTCCCGGCGGTACGCCGTCAACAATACAACCCAGCGCCGGGCCGTGTGATTCACCAAAGGTGGTTACGCGAAAAAGTTCGCCGATACTGTTTCCGGCCATCGTGTTTTCCTGTCTCTGATTGTGTGCAAGTGAATGGTTTTAACCTGTTTTTATGTTTCTATTCCTACAGGAGGAACGGTTATTTGAAAAGTTTAAAAGCATCATGATGTTCTGCTAATTGATCACGAGTTAACATAAAGACACCGTCTCCCCCGTTTTCAAACGACAGCCAGATAAACGGCACTTCCGGGAATTCGGCCATCAGATGTACCTGACTGTTACCGACTTCACAAATCAGCACCGCATCTTCTGACATATAATCCGGCGCATTGGCGAGGATCCTGCGTACCAGTTTCAGGCCGTCACTGCCCGCAGCCAGCGCCAGCTCTGGTTCTACGCGGAATTCATCCGGTAAATCACTCATATCTTCCGCATCCACATACGGCGGATTGGTAACAATCAGATCATATTTCACCGCAGGCAGATCGTTGAACAAATCTGAACGCATCGGCACCACACGGTGAGATAAGCCATGATTCTCAATGTTCATTTCTGTGACTTCCAGCACATCGGCGGAGATGTCTGCCGCGTCCACTTCCGCATCCGGGAACTCATACGCGCAGGCAATTGCGATACAACCGCTGCCGGTGCAGAGATCGAGAATCGTTTCCGGTTCTGCATCCAGCAATCCTGCAAAGTGATTGTTAATCAGCTCACCAATCGGTGAACGCGGGATCAGCACGCGCTCATCAACATAAAATTCATGGCCGCAGAACCAGGAACGGTTAGTCAGGTACGGCACCGGCACCCGTTCGGTGATCCGGCGCAGTACGCGCTCCACAATACGGTGACGCTCCGAGGAGGTCAGCCGGGACTGATACAGTTCAGCGGGTAAATCCAGAGGCAGAAACAGTGTCGGCAGTACCAGCTGGAGGGCTTCATCCCAGGCATTATCTGTACCGTGGCCATAGTAAATGTTGGCCGCATTAAAACGGCTCATTGCCCAGCGCAGCATATCCTGCAGCGTGTGAAGCTCACTGACGGCTTCATCAACGTAAATTTTATCCAAAGTGCCTCCGGCGGGGTAAAACAAAATAAGATATCTGATAGCGTAGTTTGCCATGAAGTCGCTGCTAAATCAGCATATCTTGTGAAATGCGCGGCAATTTTCCGGTGGCTCCCGTCAGCGGTGACCGGCAGTATAGCGTCAACATCCTTAAAAAAATCGGTTACACTATGGAAAATAGTAAGTGATGAGATGTTATGAAAAAGAAGACACCCCTGACTGATGATGACCTGAACCTGTTTAAAGAGGCCATCAGCGGGACACGTAAAATCAGACAGGATATTGTGGTGCATCCGAAATCACGGGCTGGTGTGACAAAAATTGCGCCTGAACGGCTGTTACAGGATCAGGTTGATGCCAGTTTCTATTTCTCTGATGAATATCGCCCGAACCTGGATATGGACGGCCCGGCGCGCTATCTGCGGGAAAATGCCAGCCCGTATGAGCTGAAAAAACTGCGTCGCGGGGATTATGTACCGGAGCTGTTTTTAGATCTCCACGGACTGACTCAGCTTCAGGCCAAGCAGGAAATTGGTGCACTGATAGCCGCAGCCCGCCGCGAAAATACCTATTGTGTCTGTATTATGCACGGACACGGCAAGCATGTACTGAAACAACAGACACCGTTATGGCTGGCACAACACCCGGATGTGATCGCCTTTCACCAGGCCCCTAAGGAATGGGGCGGCACTGCCGCATTACTGCTTCTGATTGAGATTGCTGAAACCGCCCGGCGCGAGTAATCAGTCAATCTGCCCGGGACCGCGGTGCCAGAGCAGTGCGCCGCGTCCGTCATCATCCAGTTCAATACAGGCAACAGACGATGTTGCAAACATCGGTGCGGTTTCCTGCGGACACAATGCCGCCACCAGATAACCGACCAGCGGAAGATGCGATACCACCAGCACCCCTTTGTGCCCCTCTTCCGCCAGAAAACGGATATAATCTGCCACGCTCTCCGCATTCCCGGAAGGCGTCAGTCCCGGCATCACCTCTTCCTGAGCCGGTAAACTCAGCGCATCACGGATTTCGGTCAGTGTCTGCTCTGCCCGCAGATACGGGCTGACCAGAACGGTATCAATCTGAACGTGCTGCCCGGCGAGCCATTTTGCCATGCAACGGGAATCTGTTATCCCTTTTGCGGTCAGGGGCCGGACTGAATCACTGGCGGCCTGCAAAGCAGCATCGCCATGTCGCATAATAAGAACTTGCATACGTCACCGTCTGAACAGGACGGATACGGTCATGTCTGAATCCCCGGGCCGTATCACATCAAAGAATGATCTGTTTAAAATTATCGTTATTTCTGTGTCCCCGTCGGGGGAGGTGAAAGGCATTCTGCCTCAAATTAATCATAATTAAAATGATTCAGCACAGAGATAAACCTGAATTTTGTTCAGAACCTGTTCAGGGAAATGAAACAACCGCCCCGTGTTCCCGGTGACTTCACCGCACTTTCTCAGTAAAAACGGCGGTTATCCGCAGCCCGTTGCTGTAATGCCTCACACGGTGTGAAGCGATCACCGTAACGGGCAGCCAGTGCCGTCAGTTTTTCAGTCATAACGACCGCTGACATACTGTCCATATAGTAAAACGGTCCGCCGAGGAATGGCGGAAATCCGATACCAAATACCGCACCGATATCCCCGTCTGCCGGTGAACGGATGACCTGTTCATCCAGCACTCTTACAGCCTCATTAAGCATCATCATCAGGCAGCGTTCCGTGATCTCCTGTGGTGTCAGACGCTCCTGTACGGTTATACCCAGCAGCGGGTAAATCGCTTCATCCGCCTTACGCGGCGCTTTGCGGCCACCGCGTTTCCACCACGGCAATGGCGTGTAATCATAAAATCCGCGTTTGTTTTTTCTGCCCAGCCGGTTGTCACGAAAAAGCGCATCCAGCTGCGGTGGCAGTGCAAACCGCTCACCAAATGCGGCCTCCAGTACCGGCATAATTTTCGTGCCGACATCAATGCCCACTTCGTCCAGCAGTGCTACCGGGCCGACAGGAAAACCGAAATCAGTCAGCGCGTTATCAATTTTTTCCGGCGGTTCACCTTCAGTCAGACAACGCAGCGCTTCCGTAATATAAGGCGCCAGAATCCGGTTAACATAAAACCCCGCTTTATCACCGACCACAATCGCTGTTTTTCCCTGTCTGCGCGCCAGTTGCAGCGTGGTTGCCAGTGTCACGGCATCTGTGCCTTCATGGGGAATAATTTCCGCCAGCGGCATTTTTTCTGCCGGGCTGAAATAATGTAAGCCAATCACTTTTTCAGGCCGTGATGCCTTCGCGGCAATATCACGGATTGGCAGTGATGAAGTATTTGAGGCAAAAATAGTATCCGGTGATGTCACTGTCTCGATCTCAGCAATCATCTGTTGCTTCAGTGCCAAAGATTCAAAAACAGCTTCCGCCACAAAATCAATATGATGGAATCCCCGGTAATCCGTGGTGCCGGTCATACCACTTATCAACTGTGTCCGCTCACGCGGAGAAAGCCGCCTGCGTTTCACCTGTTTGCTCAGGTGCTGCCAGAAAAAAGCCAGTGCTTTATTTGTCCCTTCCTGCGAAACATCTTTGATTCTGACCGGTAACCCCGCCCGCTGACGGGTAATCGTGGCAATTCCCGCGCCCATCAGCCCGCCGCCCAGCACCGCCACATGATGCAGTTCTGCTGGCTTTCCCCCATCGGCAGACTCTTTTTTCAGTGCGGTTGAGGCAAAAAAGAGATGACGGAGTGCAGCGGATACCGGAGTGACCGCCAGTTTACCGAATGCCGTGGCTTCTGCTTTGAACCCGGCCTCCCGGCCTTTTTCAAAACCACACTGCACCACATCAATAATCTGTCCGGCCGCAGGGTAATGTCCGCCACTGCGGCGGCGAACCTGTTTGCGGGTCATACGGAAGATGATATCCCGCAGCCCCTTCATTTTTTCCGCCTTATGCCGGAAAGGTACCGGAGCCCGCTGTGCCGGATTTGCCGACAAGGCACGGGCTACTGCGGTTTCCAGTAAAATGTCCGGTGGAACAATATCATCGGCCAGCCGCATTTTGACTGCCTGCTTTGCCCGTAACTGCCGCCCGGTCAGCATCATATCCAGTGCAGCCGCCAGCCCGACCAAAGCAGTAAGACGTTGTGTACCACCGGAACCGGGTAACAGCCCCAGCTGAACTTCGGGCAGCCCGAGCCGGGTTTTATCGCTGTCAGTGACAACACGGCTGTGACAAGCCATCGCCAGTTCCAGCCCGCCGCCGAGACAACTACCGTGAATCGCCGCCACCACCGGCAGCGGATAGTTTTCAATCAGATTAAATAACCGCTGCCCGGATTCCGACAGTGCCTGCGCCTGTGCGGCTTCTGTACATCCGGCTATCATATGAATGTCCGCACCGGCGATAAACGTATCCGGCTTACCGGAGATAATCACCATTGCCCGTAACCCCGGGATTTGCCGGGCATCACGCAGTACGGCCTCAAACTGTGCGGCAAACTCTGCCTTCAGGGTATTCACTTTTTCACCGGGGACATCAATCGTGATGACCCCGGTGTGATCCGGACGCACAGTCAGGCGGAAGGCAGAAGGTGTTTCATCATGTTGTGTCATCATCAGTCTCCCGTCTTATTCTGTTTCCCAGATCATCGCCACGCCGAGTCCACCCGCCGCACAGGCCGTGGTCATTGCAAAACCGCCGCCCCGCCGCTGTAACTCGCGTAATGTCTGCGTCACCATCCGGGCACCGGTAGCCGCAAAAGGATGCCCGTAAGCAATTGACCCGCCAAGTACATTAAACCGCGCCGGGTCCACTTCACCCATTGCCGATGTCCGGTTGAGTTTTTCGCGGGCAAAGTCCCCGCTGGCAAAACAGTGCAGGTTAGTCAGAACCTGGGCTGCAAACGCTTCATGCATATCAATCAGTGTCAGGTCAGATAATGTCAGGCCCGCGCGATCAAGTGCCAGCGGTGCGGCATACGACGGCCCCAGCAGCATATCTTCCTGCACTGCATTGCCCGTAAATGCATAACTGCGCAGAAAACCCAGCGGTGTCAGCCCGAGTTCACGGGCGCGGGTTTCAGTCATCATCAGTACGGCTGCTGCGCCGTCTGTCAGTGGTGTGCTGTTTGCCGCGGTCACCGTGCCGTGACGTTTATCAAATGCCGGTTTCAGTTGTGCATAGCTGCCGGACAGTGAATTTTTCCGTAACGTATTATCTTCTTCACAAACCCGGCTGAACGGCGGGAAACGGGCTGTCATCACCTCATCGCGCAGGACACCTGATGTCCACGCCTGTGTGGCGGCCTGATGTGACTGATGGGCAAATGCATCCTGTGCCTGACGGCTGATATGGTAACGTTTTGCCATCTGTTCGGCGGTATCCCCCATGCGCAGGCCGGTGGAGTATTCCGCCACCGCCGGGGCAACAGGCAGGAGGTCACGCGGCCGCAGTGAGGCCAGCAACCGGAGTTTCTGCGATAATTTCCGGGCTTTACTGAGATCCAGCAATACTCCCGCCAGTTTGCGCGACACGCCAATCGGGAGCACAGAGGCGGAATCTGCCCCACCTGCAACAGCTATCTGATTTTGTCCGCACTGTATCGCCTGTGCCGCATTAGCAATGGCCTGAAAACTGGTGGCACAGGCGCGGGTCACTGAATACGCATCAGTGGTTACCGGCAACCCGGTACTGAGCACAATTTCACGGGCAATATTGGGCGCAGCAGGCATCTGGATCACCTGGCCGAAAACGACAAGGTCAACCAATTCTGCCGGAAACGACTGGCGAAAAAGAAGTTCCTGCACCACCGCCCGGCCAAGTTCAACCGCAGGGATATCACGGTATACCGTGGATTGCCGTGCAAACGGTGTCCGTAATCCGTCAATAATTGCAATGCGTTCTGCCTGTGCCTGCTTCATTCGTTCATCCTTACATGATGAGAGGTTATCACGAACTGCCGGTGGTCTGACCTGCTGATATTGTTAACATCGTGTTGCATTCACGCAATACGGATAACTGAAAACTGCGAGGTGGCTCAGGGAAATAAACTTTTTATAACAAAAAATCGATAAAAAAAAGGCCCCCGTATTCACCGGAGGCCTGAATTCAGTTTGCGTATTGTTCTGATGAATTAACGCAGACCCAGTTCAAAGATCAGTGTTTCAGCCTGGCAGCTGAAAGTAAAATCCGCTTTCAGCTCAACGCCGTCAGCGGTTTCTTTATATTCGCTGTGGATTTTGCATGGTTCAGATGCTGCTGCATTTGCTTTGGCAGTCAGTGCTGCCATCATCTGCTCAGCGTCTGCTTTAGATGCAAATACGCGCTCGAAAGAAGAGGTGCAGCTTTCGTTATCAATAATCGTGCCTACATCCACACAGCAGCATGCTGCGGTTTCTTCTGCGCTGCACAGTTTTTTTTCGTCAGCCATTTCAGTCTCCCGTTAGTTAAAAATAGCCTGCAGTCTTAGTACTGAATCATACCATTTATCAAAGTAAACCATAAAAATTCAATCTATTGTTTGATCTACTCGGGCTAAAGCTACTTTTTGCGCTCAAAAATCACGTTGTTGTTAAATTTTTGTTATCTGAATCGCATTTTTACATCTCAATCCGCTTATCTTCATACAAAAAAATAACATTTGAGTGTGCTGATTCTATACTCTGTCAACTGGTCTGATTTGTCATATCAACAAGCAAACATACAATCCAGCGCTACTTCTAACTACCAAAGTAGTACATAAACAAAATAAACAAGAGGGTTTTGGTCATGAACCAGAAAAACCTGTTCACTCGTTCAGCATTAGCAGTGGCAGTTTCATTAACAGCGACTCAGGCTTTTGCGGCGGGTTTTCAATTAAATGAGTATTCCACGTCTGCACTCGGACGTGCGTTTTCAGGGGAAGGTGCCGTGGCAGACGATGCCAGCGTCGGCAGCCGCAACCCGGCAGCAATGACATTATTTGATCGCCCGTCCATGTCCGCCGGTGCGATCATGATCAATCCGTCAGTGGATATCAGCGGCAAGTCCCCGCTGACCGGTAACAGCACGGATGCCAAAGATATCGCACCAAGCGCGGTAGTCCCGAATCTGCATTTTATTATGCCGATTAATGAAAAATGGTCAGTCGGTGCATCAACCACCACAAACTTCGGTCTGGCGACAGAGTTTAAAGATAACTACTCCGCCGGTGCTATCGGCGGCAAAACCGATCTCGTTACTGCCAACTTTAACGTGGCTGGTGCTTACCGTCTGAATGACAATTTCAGCTTTGGTCTGGGATTGAATGCGGTTTACGCTGATGCGGAAATTTCGCGTCATACTGGTGAGCTGGGCCAGGTTGCTGCAGGGCTGACCAAAAATCCTGCATTAGCAAAAATTCCGGCAAACTCTAACCTCGCCAAACTGAAAGGTGACGGCTGGGGTTACGGCTGGAATGCGGGGATGTTATATGAGCTGGATAAAGATAACCGTTTCAGTCTGACATATCGCTCTAAAGTCACTGTGAAATTTAAAGACGGTGATTTCACCCAAAACATTCCGGGTCTTATTGACCGCTCCACCAAAGGTAAACTGGATCTGAATTTACCGGATATCTGGGAATTCTCCGCTTATCACCGCGTTGCACCAAAATGGGCGGTTCATTATACCTTTGCTTACACCGGCTGGGATTCATTCCAGGAGCTGAAAGCGACAGATAAAGGTAACGGCGGCGTTCTGTTTGAAAAGCATGAAGGTTTCAAAAATGCCTACCGCGTAGCATTAGGTACCACTTATTATCATGATGATAACTGGACCTTCCGTGGTGGTATTGCCTTTGATGACAGCCCGGTCCCGGCAAACAGCCGCTCTATCTCTATTCCGGACCAGGATCGTATCTGGTTCAGCCTGGGCTCAACCTACGCCTTCAACAAAGATGCGTCTGTTGATGTTGGTGTTGCCTATATGCACGGGCGTAAAGTTAATATCTCTGAGCCACTGATGAGTAAAGATCAGCTTGCAGCTATCGGTGGCAAATTGGGTAACCCGAACCTGCAAATGCCAAACTACGAATTCAACTCCTCCGGTAAAGCCTGGTTATACGGCGTTAACTTTAACTACAGCTTCTGATTTTCCGGGCTGAATGCATAAAAAAAGTTCTGGTCAGTGACCAGAACTTTTTTATTTGTCTGCCACCAGCACATTATTCGCTGTCGATAGAATCCAGGTCATCCGCAATCGCTGCCGCATTCGGGTTTTCCTGCACTTTCAGTGCTCCGCCGGAGGCCAAGAAGTCATTGCGCTGGAAGTAGGCTTCACGCATCATCAGATACGGATCACTGGAGTTATGCAGCACCCCTTCCGCATCCAGTGCCTGTGCACGGTTATCGATACCTTCAATAGCCCATTTACCGACGCCCATCCAGATAGTCAGATAACTCAGCATAGGATATGTGGTATCCAGCCAGTCACCGCCGTCCACACGCGGTGTCCAGCCGCCATAGCCCGGGATAACCACATAAGGCCCGTACCCGACCCCGTAGTTTCCTAAGGTATTACCAAAACGGGCCGGTTCTGTTTTTGCCAGTTCCGGGTTTGCCATTGACGCAACATCAATCAGACCGCCCAGACCAAAGACCGTGTTGAGGAAGAAGCGGTTAAAATGTTTAAATCCCTGGTAGAAATCGCCGCGCAGAAAGTTATTGACCATACTGGCCGGTTCTTCGAGGTTACCGAGGAAATTAATCGTGCCGTTACGCGCCGGTGTCGGCACATAATCACGCCAGGCCACTGCCACCGGTCTGAGCACGTAAGGATCCAGCACGTTATAGTTAAAATTGAACATTGAGCGGTTAAATCCTTCGAGCGGATCACTGCGCGTTCCCGGTGTCTGATCCGAACTTGCGCACCCGCCAATCAGCAGCACCGCAGCAAGTGTCAGGCCACTTACCTGATACTTCATATGTTTCTCCATGCCAAAACGTGAGTACCATTTACCGTTTCACGTATCTATAATAAGTCAATATTACCCGGATTTTGTATATTTGTGTATGTAAATCATGCCGAAATTACCGGGTTACCCTGATGGCACAGAGTGGTATCCTGCTTTTACGGTCAGTCTTTATCAGTAATACAGGAGCCATCATGAATAAAAAAATCGGATTTATTGGTTGCGGGAATATGGGGAAAGCCATCCTTAACGGCCTGATTTCAGGAAAAATTATTTCTCCCGATACTGTTTTTGTGCATAACCACAGCCCGGCCAGTACAGACCGCGTGGCTCAGGAATTCGGTGTTCACGGCGAAGCACAGGCTCAGCGGGTGGCGGAACAATCCGATATTATTTTTATAGGTGTAAAGCCTTATGCCGTTCCCGGTGTACTGCGTGATATTTCCCCTTGTCTGAAAGCAGATACCCTGATTGTTTCGGTGGCCGCCGGTGTCACACTGGAAGCTCTGGAAGCCGCCCTGCCGCCATCCGCTAAAGTGGTCCGTCTGATGCCGAATACCCCTGCACTGGTCAATGCCGGGATGACATCCGTTACCGTGAATGCTTATCTGACAGATGATGAAACGGAGCTGGTGATGTCATTATGCCGCAGTTTCGGACGCGCCGAATTAGTGCCGGAATCGCTGATTGATGCTGTGATTGGTGTCAGCGGTTCCTCACCGGCTTATGTTTTTATGTTTATTGAAGCAATGGCGGACGCCGCGGTAGCAAGCGGTATGCCGCGCAAACAAGCCTATGAGTTTGCGGCACAGGCGGTTATGGGGGCGGCAAAAATGGTTCTCGAAACCGGCAAACATCCGGGTGAACTGAAAGATATGGTCTGCTCGCCGGGGGGGACCACAATTGAAGCGGTCACCAAACTGGAAGAAATGGGTTTACGTCAGGCGGTGATAGCCGGTGTCCGCAGTGCGACAGAAAAGTCACAGGAAATGAGCCGTAAATAATCACCTGATACCGGGTCCGGCAATCATCCTGCCGGTCCCGGTCTGTTCAGCAGCTCACTACCCTGTCAGTTACCTTTGGCCTGTGATAAATATTTCTGCATCTCATCTTCAGGAACCATGCCGCCGCCGGTTGCCCAGACCAGATGTGAGGCATTCGCCATCACTTCCGGTGTCAGCGCGTTAGCCTGTAAATAGGCTTCATTCCGGGTCACATGCACACAACCGGGCATGCCCGCTAACGCGGAAGGCTCCAGCCTGATAGCTTCCGTCTGATCAAGCAATCCTAACAGGTTATACATTTCCGCATCGTCGATGGTGTAATAACCATCGATCAGCCGTTCCATGGCCCGGCCGACAAATCCGGATGCCCGGCCGACCGCGAGACCATCTGCCGCAGTAATATTATCAATACCGATTTCCTGAACAGAGACGGCATCATGAAGACCGGTATGCACCCCGAGCAACATGCAGGGTGAATGCGTCGGTTCCGCAAAGAAACAATGCACCGCATCACCAAATGCCAGTTTTAATCCGAAGGCAACACCACCGGGGCCCCCGCCGACACCGCAGGGCAAATACACAAACAGCGGATGCTGCTCATCAACGGTAATTCCTTTTTCAGCAAATTGCTTTTTCAGCCGCAGACCTGCCACCGCATAGCCTAAAAAGAGTGTGGAGGAGTTTTCATCATCAATAAAGAAGCAGGACGGATCTTTTTCTGCCTCTTTGCGCCCCTGCTCCACCGCAATACTGTAATCCTGTTCATATTCAACAACATTGACACCATGAGAACGTAATTTGTCTTTTTTCCATTGTCTGGCATCCGCAGACATATGCACACTGACACTGAAACCCAGCTTCGCGCTCATAATGCCGATGGACATCCCTAAGTTACCGGTTGATCCGACGGCAATACGATACTGACTGAAAAACTGCCTGAACTCATCGGAGAATAGCACCGCATAATCATCACCGGTTGACAGCAACCCGGCGTCCAGCGCTAATTTTTCCGCATGAGTCAGCACTTCATAGATCCCGCCGCGCGCTTTTATTGAACCGGAGATCGGCAGATGACTGTCTTTCTTGAGATACATTTTCCCTGCCAGCGGCGTCTGATAGCGCGCAGCAAGAGCCGCCTGCATATCAGGAATCGCTGCCGTCTCAGATTCAATGATCCCCTGCGTGGCCTGCGTTTCAGGAAATGCTTTCATCAGATACGGCGCAAAGCGGCTTAAGCGGGCTTGCGCATCCTTCACATCCTCAAGCGTCAATCCCACATACGGTAATCCCGCTTCCGTGGTGGTTACGCCGGGGTTAAACCAGGCCACCGGTGTTAAATCAATCAGTTCCTGAATCAATGGATAGTCAGCAATTAACTTTTCAATATTAATCTGAGTCATCATTACTCTCTTTTAAATCACATAGGAAAGTGCAAAAGTGCCGGTCAGCGCGACAACGGACGCAATCAGCGTGGCGACACTGTAATAACGGAATGTTTCCGCCAGCGTGGCATTACAATATTGTTTAACCAGCCAGAATAAGGAATCAGTCACAATGGTGCAGCCGATTGCCCCGGAGCCGATCGCCAGCGTCATAATTTCAGGGCTGATGTGCGGATACAGCGGCATCAGCGGAGCGACTATTGCGGTCGCCCCCATCATGGCGACCGTTGCTGATCCGACTGCAGCATGAAGAATGATAGCCACCAGCCAGGCCAGTAAAATCGGATGTATATCGATACCGGACAGCACCAGCGCCAGAGAATCACTCAGCCCGCTGCCTTTCAGGATGCCGTTAAATGCACCTCCCGCCCCGATAATCAATAAGATATTCGCAATCGAGCTAAAGCTCTCTTCCGTTTTACTGAGCAGCGTACTCATTCCCATATTACGGCGGATACCCAAGACGTAATAAGCAGCAAACGCGGCGATAAACATGGCGGTTATCGGATTACCGATAAACTGTAAAAAGGTGAATAACGGGTTATCTTTGCTCATGTTTAAATCGGCGGTTGTTTTAACCAGCATGAGCACAATCGGCAGCAGAACCGTAAATAACGCCGCGCCTAATGAGGGTAACTCTTTCTCTTCACGCACTTTCAGATCAGCAAATGCAGCCGGTACAACTTTGAACGGTAAACGATCCCCCAAAAATTTCAGAAACAGCGGTCCGCCAATCAGTGAAGCAACCAGTCCCACCGCTAACCCTGCCACAATAACCGTTCCGATGTCAGCGCCGAGTTCATTGGTGACAAACAACGCAGCGGGATGCGGCGGAATAATGCAGTGTACGGCCATCAGCGCCGTACATAACGGGATCGCCAGTTTTAATAATGAGGTATTTGTTTTTTTGGCAATCGAAAATGCCAGCGGGATCAGTAACACAACCCCGACCTCAACAAACAGCGTGATACCGCAGATAAGGCCGATCAATATCATAGTGACATCGGGACTTAACCAGCGGCACTTTTCCAGCGTAATCCCGATTCGCTCAGCAGCGCCGGATATTTCCATCATCTTTCCGAGTATCGTTCCCAGTCCGATAATAGCTGCCAAAAATCCGAGTGTCCCGCCAATCCCGTTTTCGATGGCGCTGACCATATCCTGCGGTTCCATATTCATGGCAATGCCGACAAAAAAGCTGGTGAGCAATAATGCTAAAAACGGGTGAAACTTAAATTTAATAATTGAAATAATGATCAGCAAGATACTGAAAATCAGCGTGCCGATCATCCACATGACAGAGTCCATATCCTACCCCTGGTTATATTGTTGTTGTGCATTTATTGGATAATAAATATTCAGGGGTGACAAACGATGAAACCAGGGCTTTGAATTAGCTGCATTAACTCAAATGCGTGACATTCGTCAAAATCAGTACTTTTTTCGTGAATTGCATCATATAAATTCACCTTAAACGCGGTATTCTTTATACAAAAAACATCCTGAGTAATAAAAGAGAGGGGCTATGTCATCGGAGATAAGCCGGTATGAATCGTCAGGATCCCTGCGGCGCAACAAACGGGTATCAAGTCATCAGCTGTCACGCCTGCATACTTTCGAAGCGGCGGCACGGCACAGTTCATTTGCTCTGGCAGCACAGGAACTGGCACTGACGCCCGGCGCGGTAAGTCACCGGATCAACACCCTCGAAAATGAGCTGGGCTTCCGGTTATTTGAGCGTTTTCACCGGCGGGTTGAACTCACATCAGACGGTGAACGCATCTACTGGGCATTACGGAAAAACCTGGATGACATTAATCAGGAAATCATTGATATCAAAAATCAGGAAATCTCCGGTGAGTTAACCGTCTATTCCCGCCCGTCACTGGCGCAATGCTGGCTGATTCCCGGGATCGCGGATTTCACAGAGCAGTACCCTGCTATTCAGCTGAATCTGCTGACAGGTAATGATGATGTCAATTTTCGCGGCTATGGTATTGATATCGCAATTTATTACGATGATATATCAAGACCTAATCTCTATTGCGAAGATTTGATGTCAGAATCGATCGTGCCGGTTTGCAGCCCGGAATATGCAAAGCGTTATGATCTGTATAACAATCTTCATCAGCTCAGGAACTGCATGTTATTGCATGACCGCCAGGCATGGAGCAGTAACTCGGATTACGATGAATGGAAAGCCTGGAGTGAGCACTATCAGCCTGATTTGTTCCCTCACCGGCGCAATCTGTGTTTTGATCGTTCAGATTTGGCGATTGTGGCGGCAATGAACCATGCCGGTGTCGCGATGGGACGTAAACAACTGGTGGAAAAACGTATTCAGAGCAGGATGCTGGTAATGCCCTTCGGCGATATTTCACTGACATGCAGGCAGCGATATTACTTTGCGATGCTTGGTGACAGGCGAAACCCGAAAGCCGATATTTTTATTTCGTGGCTGAAACAAAAGGTTACGAAGACATTACCATAAATACAATCAAACACCCTGGTCCCGGATGCACTCAATCAGTACATCCGGGACCGGCGCACCCCATAAAAAATGCACCGGTAACCGGAAACGGAGAAAAAACAAAGCGGAAATAAAGACTTGATAGAATACGGGGTTGAGCGTTAACATATGACCCGCCGCAAAACCGGTCATACAATCAGATATCATGTCCTCTTAGTTAAATGGATATAACAAGCCCCTCCTAAGGGCTAATTGCAGGTTCGATTCCTGCAGGGGACACCAGCTATACATCTCAAACCATCCCACCAAGTCTAATAATTCATTAAAAACAAAAGATTAATCCAAGTTCACGTCTAGTGACATCCCATTCAGTTTACTGGAATCCAGGCACTAATGCGTATACTATTGTGTATAGGTCTAGGTTCAATGGAAAAACTATACACATTATGCTGCTTACAGACATCCAAATCCGCAAAGCAAAGCCTAAAGATAAAGCGTATACCCTGAATGATGGCAACGGACTATCCCTGCTAATTGAACCTAACGGCTCAAAGTGCTGGCGTTTCCGCTACCGGTTCGCGGGTAAACCTAAAATGATCTCTTTGGGTGTGTACGACACCGTAACGCTGTCCGATGCCCGTAAAAAACGGGATGAGGCTAAAAAGCAACTGGCAGAAAATATCAACCCAAGTGATGCCCGTAAAGCCGACAAAATAACGCTCAAGTTCGCCACTGAGAATACGTTTCAGGCTGTTGCTATGGAATGGCACACATCAAAGCGTGCAACTTGGTCAGAGGGTTATGCAGAGGAAATTTTACGGTGTTTTGAAAATGACGTATTTCCGTATATTGGTAACCGCCCTATCGACCAGATAGCGCCGTTAGAGTTATTGGCCGTTCTGCAGAAAATTGAAAAGCGTGGTGCATTAGAGCAAGCCAGCAAGATCCGCAGACGATGCGGGGAAGTATACCGTTACGCGGTGATCACTGGCAGAGCAAAATACAATCCAGCTCCGGATTTATCTGGCGCTATGAATAAGCCGGAAGTTAAGCATTTCCCATTCCTGCGTGAAAATGAAATACCCGATTTTGTTAAAGCACTAAATAACTATCAGGGCAGTAAAGTAACAAAATACGCAACGCAATTGCTTATGCTGACCGGTGTCAGAACTGTAGAGCTGCGCTTTGCTCAATGGGATGAATTTGATTTTGAAAATGCCCTGTGGGAGATCCCGAAAGAGCGCATGAAAAAACGTCGTCCTCATTTGGTGCCTTTGGCACCACAGGTTATAGCAATCCTGAATGAACTGAAAATAATCACCGGCAATTATCCGTTACTTTTCCCCGGCAGAAATGACGCAAGAAAGCCTATCAGTGAAGCAAGTATCAATAAGGTGATCGAAAAGATTGGTTATAAAGGACGGCTAACTGGGCACGGGTTCAGACACATGATGAGCACTATTCTGCATGAAAACGGCTTTGACAGTGCATGGATTGAATTACAGCTTGCACATGTTGATAAAAACTCCATCCGTGGAATTTATAACCATGCTTTATACTTAAATGGCAGGGTAAAAATGATGTATTTTTATTGTGAATATATTAATAAGTTGCATCCTTAACATCTGTTTCAATATCCTTCACTTGTCGAGAAATTCGTTTATTAAAATGATACTCTATTTCCTCATCTTGCATTCCATCAATATTTTTATTAAAATAATAAGTTAGGACATACGATTTATCATCTATGTTGTACTCATCAAAGTTAGGGATATAGCGAGTTTCACGGCGATAATATTTAATTTGATAAAAAGATCGAACAAATGACTTGAGTTTTATAGTAACACAAAATCTTTTACACAGGCCTTCGATGAAATAATCTAACTCATGTAGCAATTTCTCATCATTTATTTCAGAGAAAAAATACATCCACCCCTTAGATTTATTTTGAAATATGCAGCCAGTGATTCTTAAATTAACTCTCCACTCTAAAAAGTTAATATTCTTTAGTTTTGAATGTTTATATCCGGTAAATATTGAAAGTAATGAGTCTCTTAATTTATCTACAGATCCTTTGCGTGCTGTTACTTTTCCATTATAAAAATGATAACCCAAATACCCAAACTCATCACTATTTAAATAACCCGCACTTGATTTTTCTGGATTTATCCTAGGGTCATAAATAGTTAATTTTATTTTTTTAAATCAAGATATTAAGTCATCTGCTATGCTTATAGCGTCCGTTGAGTTACAAAGTATCATTATATCATCTACATATCGATAATATTCAATATCCTTGTTGGATCTAAAATAAACATCTATATTTAACAAGTAGATAGCAGCTAAAATATTAGAAATAGAAAGTCCCTGAGGGACTCCTTGCAGTGATGGTTTATCATCATGTCTAGGTTTAGATACAGTCGGTGAGCTTATAGCGCTTTCAATTAGTGCTAATATTCTTCTATCTCTAATTTTAGATCCAAGCCTACTTATTAATTTATCATGTTGTATTGATGGATAAAAATTAGCAACATCAAACTTTATGAAATAATCATACTTTCTATTTTCTATGGATTTTTTAACGTTTATAACCATATCTTGTGGCAAATCAAAACTAATCACATTTTGATATATTTCTTGTAAAGAATCACATATAGAACGTAATGCAATTTTATCCCTAATAGTAGGTATGGATATTTCTCTTGGAAACTTTCCTCTTCCTTTACTAATAAGCTTTAATTTATATTTGTTAAATTTATAATCACCAGACAAACATTTCCTTTTAATTATTTCAATTTCATTTGCTTGATATTTCCAAAAAACTTCGTGAGACATATTATCCACGCCAATCGATGGAGATAAAGATACTATATCCTTATAGATTCTTTTGAGATTATTAATCTCAAAATTTTTGGAAAAAACGCCATAAGAACTCATTTCATACCCCTTAAAAAAAATAATACAACTATAGGGGAAATAAATAACAAAATAAACATGAGAATATTTCGGATTATATAAAAGTATACTTGTACTCTATGCCAGAGTATTGGAGTCCTAGTTAACTTATCTTTATCGCTAGTATTATCATATTCATCTACCATTGCTTTAATGAAATCCCGTTCTAAATGATTCTCTGTTGTATTTAATATTGATTGATATTTTTTATTTAACTCAACAACACCTACTCCTGCTAATAACTCCATTTCTATAATACTTAATTCTTCATAGCATTTTTTTATTAGCATAGCTCTGCCTTTGTAATCCATATTGCTATTGTATAGCGTGATTACTAGTACCAGAACAGATAGAGCAACCATAATAACAGACTCATTATTATTTTCAGTTGGATTCACAAGTGCATATATGGAGTAACAAACTAAAAATAAAGAGTACCATAACAGAAGAAACTGTGAGTAATAATCTAAATTTAAAAGCCTACGTTCAGCTTTAATTTTAGCTTTTTTTGTCCACCAAACTTTATCTGATAACGAATTTTTCATAGCTAGTCCTTAGGAAAATGAGACGCCAAAGGTAGTTAGCGTGTAACGCCTGTAAACAGACTAGTAAAACTAGAGGTCAAGCCTCCCAAAATTAGTTGCACCCAATAATCTGGATGATCACATATGTGATACGCCTCATTTTGCATATCATACATACATTAATTTGATTAACCAATACGCCCTCGTCATTCAAGAATAATATTTCATCTTATATTGATTTTATGATTTTTATCACTAAATAAAATAAGTTATCACGTAAAACGCACTACACCGCACCCGCCTGCGGTTTTTAGATCTGGAATTTATTTCAGTTTTCATTTTGTTCAAACCATACCGCCGGAGCGCGGGGCTGCTGGGTTTCCCGTGATTTTTCCAAACTGAAATGTGTGAAATGTTTTTCAGTAAATTTCAGTTTCGATGCGGCAACACGCGCAGGAATAAAAATTCAACCAATTGAAATTAAATGACTTTTCTGTTTTGCGTGGGATTTTACGTCAGAGCGGATGTTTGCGAAAAATTACAAAATCCAGCATTCATGCGGGTTTGCGGGAAGTGCGAAACTGAAATCAGCTGAAAAAATAAAAGAGACCGGGGAGATTTTCCGGCCTCACGACGTACCGATATTCACCGGGAATGTTATCTGCCGATAACCCTGATACAAATCCCCCGGTGAGGCAGCGGTACATCCAGTTTGCTCTGATGAATAGTGTGCGAAAACGTGATTGTCATAACATAAGTATGACCGCACTCCAGATCGTCACAGCTGCAATACAGTTCAGGGATAACCCGCCCCTCTGTTTCAATCCTGCGTATGGTTGATGGTGATGAACATTGCGGACAATATACTTTGAGCGTTCTCATTGCCTGTGATCCTTTTTACTGATGCCGGCCAGAATAAAGCTATTTGAATACCTGTCTGTCCATTTTCACTGGTAACAGTGGTAACACTGGTTACAGAGCTGATTTATAAGGAGTTAATCTGTTACCACTTATCAAAACCAACGTGTAACGTGTGGTAACAGCCTGTTTGTGTTACCTCGTGATACCGGCGACTGTCCCAACGCCATGATTTAGGGATAGTCATATTTCACCTATAAAAAAGCCCCGCTATTTAGCAAAGCAATCATTTTCACATTTGTAAACACATATAAAATTAACTTCTAACCAATCATTAACACTAATATCAAAATAGTACCACTCTGATATAGTCTCAGCTGTTACTTTAACTTGAATTACAAAATGGATTTTTATATATGTCTGACTACGGTAGTCTTTTTGATTTTCCATCCGATAGTGACGATGACGGATTTTACGGGTCCTCCCTCAACGCCTCTCTCGTGTCTCCGTTAATCAGCAACCATGTGGTTGTTTACGGACATGGGCGATTAGCTCGCAACAGCCAAGGTGACACCATTCATTGTACCGTTCCTCCCAGCATTACTATCGTTTTTTGGGCTCCAATTGGTTGTGAATTGCTTATATCAAGAGGTAAAACTATTGCCGGCAATGTGGTTCATGCCTGGAACACGCGCGCTACATCTACCCCGCGACCACGAGTTTTCTCTGGCATTGAAAACGCCGCCTACAATGAACACATACTGAGCCCAATAGAAAGTTTTCACTGCCCTTCGAATGTGTCACTTGAACGTGCAGCCCCGGGCAGGGAAAAAAAACTGTCAAACATCGTCAGGTATTACAATATGAAAAACAAACATACTATAATTCACTGGGTCGCATGCCGGGTCTAATGGGTGTTAATTAATGGATTCATCGAAGTGGGTCGCCATTACTATTCATACGACCCCTTATCTCTCCGCCTCAATCTCCCGTATTACCCGCTTATCGTGATAACTGCCAGCTATCAACTTCATCGCATCAGTCAGCAACAGAATTGCTCCGTCGCAGGTCATTCGTCAGGAATAACCGGCAGCGGACAATCCGCAGTCAGTTGAGCATGAATCGGAACCACCGGCGCGGGAAAGAATGTATCTTTCGTATTGCTGCAACTTCCCAACAACGCCAGAGGAAAATAGCCGTTGCGTTTGTTTGTTCAGAATTTTGTGGCGGCATATATGAAAAAAGGTCGCACATGGCGACCTTTGGAATTTATGAAATAGTTTTTATTTCATCCTCTTACTCTGATAGCATCAGGCTTTGATACTTTGCAATATAGGGTTAATTGACATGCACAAGACCGGAACATTATTAATTATCGTACCTTTTCTTTTGGCTGCTGGATGCTCATCAAAAATCAAACACCAAACCGATCAGGATGCATGCGTAATAAAAATGGATACTCCGGAAGGGAACCAGCCGGGCAAAATAGACCAGGTTGATGGAAACAGCCCTGAGTGTAAAGCTATCGAAAAATCAATAAATAAAGCCATTTAACTTATTTATCATAAACATCAAAACCACGGGTTATTTAACCCGGTTACGTATCCGCACCAAACCTCTATAGCATGATCATCTGTTGTTCAGGATAACCAACCGGGTATACGCATACAAATGTGCTAATTATTTCAGAAAAAAAGCAACCTCACCCGCTGCTCCCGGAATCATTTTTTATGGATTTAGTCTGCGTAAAGACGAAAAGAAAGGATCGTGTTATTTTCCCTTAACGGAGAATGCAATGAAAAACCGCCGGTCTTATCTCTGAACAGACGACCAATGGACAGAGTCACAAAAGCACTCTCCGTCAGCCGCAGAATTACCCGACCGAATGCAGTTTGACGTGTGATCCGAGATATTCCCGCTTACGCTGGTTATCCGCCGCTTTGTAGCATTCCGGATACAGCGCCGCGATCTCGGCCATTAATTGTGCCGGTGTGTTAACTGATTCAATTTTGGATGCAAGAGCCAGTGCCATATCAAAAGCGACCCGCTCTACCGGATTATATTTTGGTGAAAAGATTTTATTTGGCATATTGTTGCTCCGTTTTTCGTTGATAAATAACAACATGCATTACTTATCATTATACAGGCTTCCGGAATGAGTATATCGGAATATCGTAGTCTGAACAGATCAGTAACTGCGTATTTGTTCAATACAACGGCTGTTTTCCGGTTTGCTATATTCTTTTTTTCTCACCGGGATAACTTTTGGGTATGAATGTGCCCTCTGTCACATTTTGTCATGATTTGCTGACAAATCCCGATAATACATTAACCAGAATTTAAAAAGCCGGACACTACTACACATCCGCTCCGGTATAGTGAGTTCATCCAAGTAGAGAGTACCCTGAAGAAATGTTGTGATTATGCCCGCGGATTGCGGGCTTTTTTTTATTTCTGTCAAGATGAAATTTTTGCATCACCCTTCCCGTTGACCTTTCTTTCATTTTGCCGCTATTTACTGATACATACTTTCAGTAAACAGAATGGTGAACATAATGAAAAAGCAATTCTCTCTGTTTTTTTCCGGTGCCGTTTTAGCACTGGGATTTTTACTGTCAGGTTGTGATAAGGGCGCAACTGACATGACAAAAATTAAAGTCGGTGTGATTAATGGCGCCGAGCAGGATGTGGCGGAGGTCGCGAAAAAAGTGGCCAAAGAAAAATACGGGCTGGATGTCGAACTGGTCGGTTTCAGTGGTTCATTGCTACCGAATGATCCGACCGCCAATGGCGATCTCGATGCCAACGTCTTCCAGCATCGTCCTTTCCTGGCTCAGGATAATAATGCCAGAGGTTATAACCTGGTCGCCGTGGCAAATACCTTTGTATTTCCGATGGCCGGTTATTCCGATAAAATCAAAAATATCAGTGAATTAAAAACCGGTGATACCATTGCCATGCCGAATGACCCGACAAACCTGAGTCGCGCATTATTATTAATGGAAAAAGAGAAGCTGATTACATTAAAATCCGGCACCGGTTTATTACCTACCGCGCTGGATATTACCGAAAATCCGCTGAAACTGAATATCATGGAGCTGGAAGGCGCTCAGTTACCCCGTGTGATTAAAGATCCGAAAGTCACAGCAGCGATTATCAGTACCACCTATATTCAGCAGACCGGTTTATCACCGGTAAAAGACAGTGTATTTATCGAAGATAAAGAATCACCGTACGTCAATATTATTGTGACCCGTGAAGATAATAAAGATGCGGAGAATGTACAAAAATTTATTAAAGCCTATCAGTCACCGGAAGTCGCCAAAGCAGCGGAAACGCTGTTTAACGGCGGAGCCGTTCCCGGCTGGTAATCTGAATAATACCGTGCCGGAGAGTCTCCGGCACGGTAACTCATACCTCATTCAATCCCCGGCGTAGTACTGAACCCGATAGCACCTGATCCCGGTGCCGATTTTTTATTTAACCTTTCACAGTATTCCTCTGCGGAAAAAAGAAAATGAAGACTCCCTTAATTCTTTATGATGAACCGGATTAATTCAATTTAAGCTATTAATTACTATTTTTTCTGATAATAGTCATAACACCGGTACTGTAAAGGATAAAACAATGAATACAAATCAGAGTGATATCGATAAAGCTGCAGCAAAGATCATCAAAGGCATGGAGCGTATCAACCGCTTTGCGGATAATTACACAGCATATCTTTCAGAAAAAGACAAGACGCAACTGGTCAGGCTGACAGAAGAATTGCAAATAAAGCTTAACCGGAGTCCATCATGAATTTATTTTCTGTTGATGATTCGTTTAAATTCAAAAACAAACAAGCACAACAATATGATTTTAAAATAAAAATCACTGATTCTTAACTATAGTAAAATATCAGGATTTGTCAGTTTTTTGGAGATTTGAAAATATTATCGCTGTTTATGTATATCCCGTTGTGCGGCAAAAAAAACAGGAATATGTTTCATCCATACCCGCTGAGCAGGTATAAATACTCCCGTAATCCTGAGGATATCATAATGAAACATTCAGCCCTTATTGTTGCAACTCTGACCGGTTTATTCTCTTTCGGCGCAATGGCATCGACTCCGGCACCGGCACCGGCAGTTTCAGCGGCACATTCCGGTATTACCGCCACTAAAGCGGACAGCCATGCAAAAACCGTAAAACATGACGCAAAAGTAAAAAGCGAGAAAGGAAAAAAAGCGAAAAAAATTAAAGAGGAAAAACAGAGCGCAATCTGAACATTATAACGGTGCTATCCGCGGATTAAACCGGCTCCATACCGGGGCCGTAAAAAAACCTCCCGTTCATACGCGGGAGGTTTTCCTTTCTTCTTAATTACCCGTCATCAAATCACTAACGCAATAACAAAGATAATGAGCGCCATGCAGGTAAAGAAACCAATAGGGTATACCATCGTACTTTTCGTCATTGGTGACATGATCGAATCTCCTGTAAACCTTACTTAGTATCTGACAAACAAAGAACCCGCGGATATTTAAGGGTATCCTGAGATATAAGTAAAGCTGATAGATCACAAAATCACGCAGACACCCAAAATCAGTTATTTCTCCGGAAATGATTATTTTTCGGCGGAGATCCCGGGTTATTGCACCATCACCATCACCAACAGCACAAATACCAGCAGTGCCAGATAAGATTTTGCATAGAGTTTATCCGGTATCCGGCCAATCAGCGGCGCACTGATTTTCTGCCCCAGCCAGGAACCGGCAATCAGCAATATAAAAGCCTGAATATCCACATAACCGGCAAAACCGCTGCCGAATGCCGCCGTTTCATGGCGGGCCAGCAAAATGTAAGTCAGTGTGCCGGTCAGTGCCATCGGCAAAGACAGCGGATTGGCCATTGCTGCCGCCTGTGCCATTTCCGCCCCGCGACGGCGCATCAGCGGAACGGTCATCACGCTGCCGCCCACGCCCAGAAACGCAGCCACCACACCAATCACTGTCCCGGCTGCCGCAGTAGCCCCCGCGGACATTGGCCTAAGATAAGACGCTGACTGCGTCATAAACCCGGGACGGAAAATGCTGTCCAGAATAGTGATAGCAAGATAAGCAATAAACAACCACTTAACCCACATTCCCTGAACAGCAATCGCCAGCAGTGCGCCTGCAACCGCCCCCGCTGCGATGTATCCCGCCAGCGGGCGCACCTGAGGCCAGTTAATCATTCCGGCACGATGCTGACGAAAGGTTGCCATTGATGCGCTGAATATCATCACTCCGGTAGATGTCGCGACTGCGATATGCATGGCCGCCGCCGCAGTATGGCTGTCCGCCGTAGTTGTTAACAATGCATAAAGCAGCGGAACAATAAAGAATCCGCCGCCGAAACCAAACAGTACCGTTGTCGAACCGACAATACAGCCACACGCCAATAAGAGTAAAAACACAATACCTGCCCCGCTGAACATAATCGTTACTCATACTATAAACAGCAAACGGGCAATCTGCTTTTGTATGCGGGACAACCGGTATTGTATTTCAGCCAGGATGAGGTTCTCAGGAAAGATAAACGTCTGAATTCCAGATAAGCAGAAAACAGAGATTAACAGCAGTCTGACAGCGATTTAATCAGATACAGCTCTCCTGACACAGTACACTTTTCAAAAATAATATAATCAGGATAAATTTCGTTTTTAATCCAGACTCTTACACTGAAAAAATGATTATTCTCCGCGATATCATAATCGGACAAGTCTGCAGATAAATCAGGGAAATAATGGTTAACAAGCGCTGCTGCGCATTTATTTTTGACTAATTTCATGACATCACCTCATTTAACAGGGAATGCACTTTATTTAATGTACTGTTTTTATTAAAATAATCAATCAAAATATAATAAAGGAGGGGCAATGATAGAAAATCATCTTAATATCTTCATAAAAGCAGCGTTTATTGAGAACATGGCCCTGAGTTTTTTCCTCGGAATGTGTACTTTCCTTGCCGTATCCAAAGAGGTTAATACCTCTTTTTAACTCGGTCTGACCGTTGTTTTTCTGCTGACTGTTGCCACACCGATCAACAACCTGATCTATCATTACCTGCTGTCTGATGGTGCAATTATTGAGGGTATTGATCTTACTTTTCTGTCATTTGTTACCTTTATTGCTGTTTTGGCTGCTTTGGTTCAGATTCTGGAAATGTTCCTCGATAAATTCATCCCGTCCCTCTATCACTCACTTGGTGTTTTCCTGCCTCTGCTGACTATCCACTGTGCTATTTTCGGCGCCACCATCTTTATGATTGAACGGAATTATACCTTTACTGAATCCATTACATACGGTGCAGGCTGCGGAATCGGCTGGCTGCTGGCCATTACGGCTCTCGCCGGACTAAGGGAAAAAATGAAGTATTCTGATATTCCCCGGGGATTGCGCGGGCTGGGTATTACCTTTATCTCTGCAGGGCTGATGTCTCTCGGTTTTATGTCATTTTCCGGTATTTCCCTGTAACTATAAAAGGCTCACTGATATTGGCAGAGCAACCATCAGGAGCCTTCGTTTAATTTACCGGTATTGATCAGGTCAAATCTTTAATGACGTCAGAAGGACCATTTTTCTGTACAGACGCAATACCATTCAATGCCCCCTGCTTTGAGGCATACATTTCGCTGGTGGCGATAATTTCATGGTTTCCGGCTTTCAGAACAAAATAATACGGCTGCGATGTATCTTTGGTTGATTTTTTTAACTCGTAATACCCCATAACAAGCTCCTCAGTTGAAAATCATGTTAATACGGCAAATCATAATGACGGTTTCAGTATAGTCACTGATACGTAAAAACAGGAAATAAAAACCGGAAAAGATAAAGTCCGCTGATATTCAGCGGCCAATCATCAGTAAGTAAGGGGTATTATCACAGATAAAATGACCGGCCTCTTTCATACCGGATTTCAGATGAGCCCGGATCGAACGTTCATTATCCTGATGAATAAAGGCAACCGGTTTTCCGCTGTTTTCTGCACACAACCGCTGATACAGCGCCGGTAAAATTCCCTGCCCGCGATAATCCGCCGCAATACAGACCGGGCCGTAAAACCAGTTATTTTCCAGTAACTCACCGAATTGCTGTGAAATGACTGCGGTCACCGGCGATATGTGTGCGGACTGTACCGGAAAACTGAATACCACCCCGGCAATCACGTCGTTATCCTGTGCAATAATCACCGTCAGTGCCTGCGCAAACATATTTTCGACTTTTTTCAGCGGATATCCCCCCAGCAATCCCCCCTGCCGCGACTGTGCATTCTCCTGTAATAAGGCAGCAACCTGCCCGCAGTCTGTATTGACCATCTGCCGGTAACAAATCATGTTGTCCTCTCTTTTTTGTCGCTGTAAACAAAAAGCCACCGGATTAACCGATGGCATAGTAAGGAAATTCAGTCATCTTCAGGCGGATCTTTAAGAAGCTGGTGAATCTCTTCTTTAAGACGTAATTTTTGTTTTTTCAGTTCCACCACTTCCTCACTGTAGCCGCTTCTGTCGGATTTCTCCAGACGGGCAATTTCATGATCGAGTTGATTGTGTTTATCAAACAGCGTACGAAACTGATGATTATTCTGGCGAAGATGGGAAATCAAATCACGGTATTCCGGAAACATAACAATTTACCTCCTGTCAGTGACTATATAATCATCATCTGCGATTTCAGCCTGTAAATCAAAGATCAAACGCTGAAAATTTGATATTGGTTTACGGTTTAATACCACATCCGTTTTGCACGAAGATTATGCCGCAGCCGGCCGGATAATAAATCAGGGTGCTATTGTGAAAGTCATGCGTGCTGATGGTTTTACTTCATAAGTTTGCTTTTCACTATTCCAGACAACCTCCGGGGACGTATACTGACCATAGGTATCAGAAGCAAACTCATCAGGTTTATAAGAAAAATCACTATTGATACCGGTATTTTTGCTTTCTTTTAGTCCGGCTTTAAAAATTTCATTCAGTTTATTTTGGCTTTCCTCTGCGTCCTGTTCAAATTTAGAGCGACCGGAAAGCATGTAAGACGGCTTTGCGGCCACATTATTCATAAGATTATCGTGTGTATCGGTGGTGGCTATGGTTAATTCGGAACGCGTTTTACTTCCTGCCTCGGCACATCCGACAAGCAGGCATAATGATAAATGGGATATAACTACATAATGCATAAGGCTAATTCCTGATAATTTACCCGGCATTATTACATAAGATTATTTTATATGTAAATATAATGAAAAATAACGCACCATTACAAACTGATAATACCACCTGAGACTAAGTGAAATATAAAAGGAATTCCTCCGCCTTTTCCCATATTTATAAAACAAATAACCAACCCTGATTCATCAAGAGGATGATTGTTTTATAAAAATAATCTGCATTATTTCATAACGGTATCAGGTGACCCGGCTAATTAACCGCTACCGTTGTTTTCCTTTATCAGGAAAACTGACATAAAAAAATCGCCGGACGGCGACATTTCATCTGACGGTCCCGGCCTTCACTGATTTTTTGTTTGCGGGCTGACAAAAATATGCTGCGGAAGGCCGGTGACTGAAGGCTATCAACCGTACGGGTTGATAGCCTTCCGCCATAGCACACCCGGAAACAATCACAATCAATGTCTGATGAAAAGCAGAGACTTTGTCATTTGACCAGTGGAGGCCGTAACGCGTCCTGAGATGGCATTTTTATTCCCACGGAATCCAAAAGAGTATCCGTAATAGTCGATCTGCAAAATAGACAATCGACGATTTTATAATTTTCTCCGTTTTGTCTCAGGGTGTCTAATATATGATATAAACTGGTCGTTTTTTTTATCATAATTATATCAACTTGATCTGTGTTGGCTATACTACTCAAATCCGGCAAATTCTCCACTTCATAAAAACTCAAATAGTAATTCCTTATTTTTGATGGACTCCGAAAAGACTCACGGTGAGTAACTTGATTACTTGTTACTCTGGATATACCGGGGTCCCTCAATGCGAAATATTTATCTGCGTAAAATCTTATTTCCTGGCCTGACCGTACCGGTGTTTTACGGCTAAAAGGTGCCTGAGCGCCATGTGCAGTTATAATCACCCTATTTTCGGTGTTACCCCCACTTTTAATGAGAAAAAATGTATCAAACTCAACAATATTAGCCGAATGATTGCTGTATTTGAGTATTGTTTTTTTCATACTTCCCGCAATTTTAGCCGCAATACTTTTCCCTGTGAATCCTGTTATCGTGGCTATACCCAAAGCCAGTGATGTCACTCCCAAAGCAAACGATGCCTTCGGATAATTTTTTTGTGTGGCACCGTAGCCTATTGCCGCCACATCAGACATGACGGCTACCCCTGCCATCAGGAACGGCACTGACACCGAGCTGACCGCCACTGTGGCCGAAAAAATCGCCGCGCTTGCTGTCAGACTGCCTACCGCTGACGCTACGTACATGGACAGTCCGGCAGTAAATGCGGCAGCAAAAATACCGACAATCCCCAGGCCGATTGCTACACCGGCACCGGTTTTCATATGGCCTGACGGGTCGGTAAAATTAACCGGGTCTCCGGCACAATACGCATACGGGTTAATCCCCCCCTCACCAAACGGACTCAGGCTGTCCGGACAGTTAAAGCGCATCAGCACCGGATTATAGGCCCGGTAGCCGTTCCCCAGATGGTAACTGCCGCTCACCGGGTCACACCGCCCACCGTTAAACCCCGGCAGTAAATCAACCGGATTTCCGCTGCCATACGGTGACCAGTTATGCAGTGTTGCCCCGTCATTTTTATTCTCTGACCATATCAGGCTGCTGTTGTGGTCCGTCCCCGTCAGCGTCAGATCCCCCCCCTGACTCATACCGAGACAGTGACCGCCCCGTTTAATCAGCCGCGTCTCCTGCCGTCCTGCCGCCAGAACCTCGTTGACCAGGGTGTTCCCGCGGTAATACAGCCCCCGCACATCCCCGTCGCTGACATGCTGGCTCACCAGCCGGTTGAGGGCATCATACTGATAACGGCCGCCCTTAATATTTTTTCCGCTGACCCCCGTCAGCCGCCCCGCCACATCGTAAACCAGGGTTCTGCCTGCCTCATCCTGTATCATCCTGCCGTTGGCATCATATTCCGGTTTAATCCGCGGCGGATAGGCCGCATGAGTATGTGTCACTTCTGACAGCTGAGCGGGGTCCGCGGCATTCCGGTAGTGATACACGGCGGTATCTTTACTGCCGTCCGCCAGCGTGGTGATAACCGTGATCAGATTATTTATCGCATCATACTGATACTGCTGACCTGACAGCATGTTACCGTAAGCATCCGGCGGCGGGGTGCTGCCGCTCACCCGGTAACTGACCAGACGGTGACGGCGGTCATATTCATAGTATTCATCTTTCAGCACCGTGCTGCTCTGCCGTGTGACACGCCGGCTCAGCAATCCGTTTTTCAGCCGGTGCATTTCTGTGGCCAGCGTGACGCCTTTACTGTCTGTGAGTGTCCGGCTGATTTCACGGCTGAAATCGTCATATTCAAACGCCGTGGTCAGCCGGGCGTCGCCGGCTCTGTCTGTCACAGTCTGAACGGACAGGCGCTTCAGGGCATCGTAGCCCAGCGCAACGTCAAGTTCACTGTCCTGTATTCCGGTAACCTGTCCGTATTCATCACGGGTATAACATGTCTGCGCCCCGGTAATATCCGTATAGCTGAGCGGAGCGCCGCCCAGTGTACTGGTATAGCCAGCCTGCCGCTCACAGTTCCGCCGGGTAAACCGCTCCTGAATCAGTTTGCCTGACGGTGACCAGACACAGCCGTATCCGGTATCTGCCTCGCGGGCACTTAACAGCGCGCCGGTCAGGTTATCGTAGTCATACGTCTGATTTATTCCCTCACCGCTCACACGATGGGGAACATTACCCAGCTCCGGAATATAATCATATTTCAGTGATTTCCCCGACGGAAACGTGATTTCAGCCGGCACCGGAGAGGCACCTTCATAGCGGTACCAGGTCATCCGGCCACCGCTCGTTTCACGGGTTAGCCGGTCCAGACTGTCATATTCACGCTGCCCCATGGTCAGCGTTTTTCCGTCAGTCCCCGGACCGCATACCTTAACCGCGCTGACCTGCCCGTCATCTGAACCAGGGGCATATTCACGGGTAACCACCGTGCCGTCAGCCAGTGTCCTGGAAATTTCCCGGTCAAACAGGTCATAACAATAGGTGGTGATATTACCGTCTGTGTCTTTCTCTTCCCGCAGACGGTTCAGTCCGTCATAGACATAACTGTGCTGCCCCTGCTCAGCCCCGGAGACATCCGTCATCGTTTCCTGCACCGGCAACCCGGTGATGTTATCCAGCCGGGTGCTGACAGTGCCGCTTTTTACCAAAGCCGTTCCTTCCCCGCCCTGTGAATGTGTGCGGAAAATCTGCCGGACAGGATCTGACTGTGTCAGTTCGCGGAGACTGTCTGAAAAGGCCGTTTCAGACAGATTCCCCCAGTTGTCATAATCCATGGAACCGCTGATCTTAAAGCGCCTGCCGGCATCCGCCCCGGCTGTAATCCGGTCCTGTCGCGTGCTGCTCTGTTCCTGACCGAAAGCATCATACTGTACTGAGGTAACATCAAACCATTCGTGTGTATGGTCGGTATCCAACACCTGACTGCGTACCTGACGACCGGCACCGTCGAAATAATGTTTTTCCTGATTACCGGTACTGTCCCGCAGGGTCGTGACCGGACCCTCTGCTGTGATTTCATACGTCCATACCGTAGTGTTTTCATACCCGGCGGAACCGGCATTCTCTGTCAGCGTCAGTATCCGCCCCGTTGTATCATAGGTGTAACGGGTTTCTATCCCCTGTGGTGAAACCTCAGAATGCAAAAGCCCGTTATACACAGACCGGCTCTGTGTGACAGATGACTGTAACCCGTCATAACCGGTAAAAATAACCGTTTGTGTCATCAGGCCGCTGTCGCTGACATCAGTATCAAAATCCTGTCTGCCGGTAAACGACTGCCCCCCCTGCATCCGGGTTGTACCGGGTATCGGTGAATGATGTGACGCGGCCATATTCTGTATTTTCGGCGTCTTCCTCATATTCCGTGGTACGTACAGATAACAGCGTATCACCGCTGAAGACGGATTCAGTGTCCTGCACCACACAGCCCGGGCTGCTGCCTAACAGGCGGTAGGTGTATGCTGTGGTTTTTTCCGGTGTGTCATCATAATCACTGTCCCGCGGTGTTACCGTCACGGATTTCAGGAACCGGACAAACCCGTTCGGTTCAGCCGGACAGTGGCCCCCGCCTTCTGCCGGATAAAATTCATAGGTAGTCAGTGTGCCGTCAGGGGCTTTCATACTGACAGGATTGCCGTGTTCATCAAATGTTGTTTCTGTCATTTCCGTACGGGTCTGCTCTGCGGCAGGCAGAGCGGTATCAGTCAGGGTAACCGTTTTCTTTGCGGGCATCTGAAACTGGGCCGGTTGCCCGTCAATAAAGACATCAGGCCTGACATAATAGGTGATATCCTCCCGGACAATACAGCTGCCTTTCCGGGTTTCCTCCCAGATTTGCAGGTGATAATTATTGTATTCCCGCTTCGTGGTGAGGGTGACACCACCACTTGAGATACTTTCCTCTGAACCGTAGGTATAATCCGTTAATGTGGTATAGATATAATCACTGTCGGCAGACCAGTCACCAAAATTGCCGTTGAAACCGAGGAAGTTTTGCGTGGTGTACGAGAAATGCCGGATTGTTTCCGGCTGTCCGGCTCCCGGATTCCGGGTATGCGTGAACACCACCGGCAAACGGGCAGTGACCTTTGATGAAGCAGGATACCTGAGCCCCTCCAGGCTGTTGTAAACAACGTCATCTGTCATACCGGTCGGGTATTTCACCCCTGTAAGCAACAGATTGTTCATTCCCGGCAGAAGATCATAACTGAAATAACACGTCAGCTTGTTACCGTCCGGTATTGTGCGGAAAATACAGTCCAGATACATCTCGTTCAGCAGTTCAAACTGAATATGGCTTTCATCTCCGGTCCCCGGCCACAGAGTGACTACAGATGCGTTTCTGCGGTAATTTACACGACACAATGTCACGGACTCATCCCTGATTTCAGACAGGCGGGGCACCTGTACGCTCCGATCCCAGGACAGATGCAGCCGCCGCCCTGCCGGAGATATGACGGTCGTGGTGACGAATGTCTCATCATCTCCGGTTTTTGTCAGTCGTTCGGTTTTACCGTCTTTCCAGAAAATGGTATACCCTTCCCCGTCTCCCTGACCATTGGTAAACATAAAACAAAAACTATTGAGTTTCTGGTTGCGTACCTTATCGGTACCGGGGCTGACCCGGTATTTTTCACCGTTACTCAGTTCCAGTAAATGAGTTCTGTTATTAAACTGTGTCAGGCTCAGGGCAAAACCGGTACCGAAACCACTGTTAATGCTGTTCAGCGATGAATAGCTCAGAGACAGGGGGAGTTCAGGGCCCAGCTGATGATTGCCGACCAGCGATGCGACGGGCAGACTAACCATAAACTGACCGGTACGCGGATCGACCCCCGTGTTCATGGCATTGATAAAGTTGGATGTCTGTGACGTAAAATTATCATTCATAATAAATACTCCTGATATAGACCGGCGTGACCGGATATAGCCAGCTATACCCGGAATTGATTATTAGGGAGAATATATTTTCAGAAAAACACAGTATAAAAAATGCTGTAAAATAAAAGATAAATAAACTTTTTTATCCTAAATCAACCTTACCCAGATTTTCATAATGTGTCCGGTCCACAAAAAAATTAATTTTAAATGTTCCTTTATTACCGTAATTATCAACTACAGAATATACTGCAGGAGAAGACTTTCCATTCCAGTGATTAGAGTAAACATTTTTCCCTGTGGGTATGCTTATTTTATGACCGACAATAGATACACCACCTCCGGAAATATTTTTAAACGGAATATTAACCTCAACCTTATATTGCCATACTGAATCAGCCAGGTGGCAAAACCCTTGCATTCCTTCGCTGTCCGGTTTACCCCAAAAATACACATCATAATCCGGGTGATTCACGTTCTTACCAAACCCTTCCATTGCCGAAAGGCTTACTATCTTATCTCTGTGATCTGTTAAGATAATACCGGGCTCCTTGTGCTTATGCCATTTGGTTTCTCCATCAAGGAGTTCTTTTGATGTAATCAGGTTATCACGGGAAAAATCCACACTAATGAATTTTAACGTATCCTTTTGACCAGGATAGACCTCAACAATACTCTGGTATAAGGATGCACCATCTTCTTTAACCCAGTATTTACTGTCAGACTTATAGTCATGAACAGTAAATGTTTGCTTTCCTACAGGTGCCCAACCACTTTGTCGTAAAAATAGGTTTTTTTTCTCCGAATAATCTATTTTTGTCCTGGCATGTACATGAACATAGGCTGGCATTTTAAATACAGAACCAGACATCGTTCCTTGGGAGCCATTGATCGTATCAGTACCCTGAGATGTTGTATTAAAAACACCTACTCCGGGAATATCAACTTCAGCGGCGATTTCAATATCCTGATCAGCGGAAAAATCCGCTGCGGATACATAAAAAATAAAATCCTGCCCCGATTTTAATGAAGCAACATGTTCATTTTTTGTAAAAAACATATCATAGCCGAATGCTGCAGAAAAGGCCGATTCTGTTGTTGATGAATTCCAGTAACGTACTGATGACTTCCCGTTATTCCGTGAAATTTTCTCACCCTTCTGGTAGGTAACCAAACTCAGAACCTCATTAAGCTCTTTATCCGTGATATCCAGGTCATAGTGATATGTTTCACCCTTATCTGTATATGTATCCGTGCTTTCTATATTAATGTGAATAAGTATTTTAACCTGATTTATACCATTACCGAAAATTTCAGCATTTTTAGCATCTGATCTATCATGAAACATAATTTTCAATGTTTTTAATTTATTGAATTTATCCCATACGCTCATAATAATACCTCTCTATATAACTATCTATATGATTTTAATAGACTCAATTATAACAGTACGTATCCAACTGCATTCAGATAACTAAAATTAACCGGTATTGAATACAGATACTATACTTTTTACTGCACACTTCCGGACTTTACTTAATACCATCATTGAAATAATGATTAGCAGTGTGAGCCACCCGCACTATACTCAAAGCACAGGCCTTTTACATCCCTGTTATAATTAATGACACAGGAGTTAAATATTGATGCAAACATGAAAATAAACGTGAGTTTTATTTTTATTACCACGCCGGCTAAGGATCGTTATTTTAATGCTTTCTGATTCAATCACTGTTACAATGACAATACCATTTAAATATCGCCATATCGACCTTGTTTTTTTAATGTGGATTACGATTATTTAACCCATGTTAATTTATAATATTTTTACGTCTTTTTACTCATTACCTGACGCTTTCTCGTAAATTGAGAAAGTGAGGAACACTCACGCGATTGATTTTCTCTTTAGAAAAAATATACCTGCAAATACGTTTCAATGGGGATTGTTGCACCAGCTATTATCCCGTGGTGCCCTCGATGGTATGGCTCAACACCGCTAAACGATGTCAACGTCAGCGATCTGCCTGTATCAATCGATTATTTAATGTGGAGACTGTTTTTGCCTGAAACATCCAATACGTTTTGAGAAAAAAACACGCTAATTTATTATTTGCAACAAGCCCGTGATAATGGACTCGCATTTATCCTGCCCGGCTCGCAATCAAGAGAGCCGGGCTAACATTAACAGCACTCAAACTCAAAAAATCGTTTTAATCGCGGTTCATAATAAATGTAAATTATTTTCCATATCATAAGTCAATACATTTTTTAAATTAATTATGTTTTATTTACCTTATTATGCCGAACCTTAGGGTTGAAAAAACGATGAGTCTCTTTAACATTGTCAAATAAAAGTGCCGTATTTTTTACTCCTTCCTTATCTTTTTGCTGAGGAACATAAATACCAAACTTGCTATAATGGTTTCTGGAATTATGCGCACCAAATGAAACAGTTGTCTCAAACGTGTTTTTTCCATTGATGGCCACCTGAATACCCGGGTGATTTCTGTTCCAGACAATCCTGACTTTGAATTTATACCATTCCTGAGGGCAGCTAAGCGTTGCTATTTTTTTTCTTAATACATTTCCATTTTCCGAGTTAATTGCAATATATATTTCTTTTTCATTCTTTAAATGAAGAGATACCGGAGGCCGTCCCCGACCACGGGTCTTCATATCACCGCCACACTCTTTTACCTGAAAAAAAATTACATTATGTGCTGCATAGCCTGCTCTCATTTGAAACTCATACATAGAATCAGTGTTCATATTCAAATTATTTCTATGCGCAAGCTCGACTCTGAAATTACCTTTTTTTTTGGGAAGGTTAAAACGTAAAACGTGTTCATCTTTTTTTCCAACCCAGGTGCCATTCTCAAAAGAAAGGTATCTTTCATCTATAGTTTTTTCTATTTCTTTCTGTCCGGATGGACCTAATTTAGTATACGTTTCCGTATTGATGCTTATATTGTATTTTTTTAAAGATTTTACATTGTTTTTAAAGGACGTTTTTATACTTTCCAGTTTCCGTCCACGGCCATAAGAGATAGGGTCATATAACGTGTCCATATGAGAAACTGTTACGCAATGAGCGTTAGTATTTCGAACACTTTTTATCTCCCGGGTGATGTTATTAAGGTGCGGAGAGGCAGTATCTGCAGTATGTATTGGCGGATTTAAAGCCTGGGGTAAAGAATAATTACTCAAGACTGGTAACATTATTTCTCCTTGTCATGATAAATCGTGACCTGTGTAATTTTTTTATGATTAAATATCTAATCACAAGCTGTTTTAATACTATTAAATACACTCAAAAATGCATTAAGTATCCCCATGAATAACAACTTACAACAGAGAATACTATAAATTCCGATTTTGTAACGTTAGGGTATACCCTTAAATGTAAGGTACTGTTGTATTGACAATAGATATACATCAAGGTACCGGGGCTTGTTGAAAATAATAAATTAGCGTGTTTTTTACTCAAAACGTATTGGGTGTTTCAGACAAAAATAGTCTCCACTCAATTTTTGCAACAAGTGTAGTGGTTTAATAAATTTGGCCACCTGAACAGAGGTGATATGCTCATCTCAGAACAACACAGGGGCTTCCGGATGGGGCGATGGCTTGCCGGACGTCAGATACCGAAAAAACGCTAAAACCGTGGTCAGTTTTAGTTGACCACTACAATCTAATGCCTAAGCATAATAGGATACGTATAAGTTAACATGTAAATAAATAGCTTTGGTGATTATTCATAATTAATATAAACATAATAATTAAATATACCGCATTGTTTTATATTATTTTTAAACTGCACAATCCTTTTTTATGGTTAAATATTTTTACATAAACACTATAATAAGCACGACATAACCCTCATTACAGGTTGTGCAATTTGTATTATCAAAATATCCATTCTCACATTAAGGGCTCAAGAAAATGTTTAAGATATTTTTCTATTTTCTGGTATTGTCTTTTTGCTCAACTAGTTATGCGCATTGGGATTCTGCATATTATAGAAAAGCTACTGATGGATTCACTGACAAATCAAAGTGGATGAGCACAATCAGGGATGATGTACTACTTTCTGAGATAGCAATTCCGGGTACACATGATAGCGCTGCTTACAAAGGTTTCGTAGACAGTGTTG
>NZ_JAODZS010000037.1:0-44101 GCF_029835375.1 Morganella sp. GD04133
AATCCGGTAACACTCAGACGTTATTCATGCCATTAAATCCGGCATTGCAGGGTCATTAAAATGTTTCCCAGTCATCGTCTGAGCTGTCTGTTTTTTTCTTCACTACAGGTGACGGCACCGGTATATTTTTACTGCTGTGATTCCGGAGATTCAGAGCGGATGCCTGAATGTTAAACACCGCTACCGCCTGAGTTAACCGGCTCGCCTGCTCTTCAAGTGATCCGGCAGCCGCTGCGGATTGCTCTACCAACGCCGCATTCTGCTGAGTCACTCTGTCCATCTCAACAACCGCCACACCAACCTGATCAATACCACGGCTCTGCTCATCAGACGCTGAAGCAATCTCACCCATAATATCGGTCACCCGGGTGACAGCACTGACGATTTCACCCATGGTTTCACCGGCACGTTCAACCAGAACGGATCCGGCATCAACTTTACTGACGGAATCCTCAATCAGGCTCTTGATCTCACGGGCCGCCTGCGCGCTGCGCTGGGCCAGATTACGCACCTCACCGGCCACGACAGCAAATCCGCGGCCCTGCTCGCCGGCACGGGCGGCTTCCACCGCCGCATTCAGTGCCAGAATGTTGGTCTGGAACGCGATACCATCGATCACGCTGATGATATCAGCAATTTTTTGTGAGCTGCCGCCGATATCACGCATCGTATCGACCACATCGTCCACAACCTTGCCACCGCGCTGAGCGGTATCAGAGGCCGTCTGAGCCAGATTACTGGCCTGACGGGCATTTTCCGCATTCTGACGTACCGTTGCCGTTAATTCTTCCATACTGGCTGCGGTTTCCTCAAGGGATGCCGCCTGCTGTTCAGTACGGGCCGACAGGTCGTTATTACCGGCAGAGATTTCACTTGCACCGTTGTAAATCGCATTAGCACCATCACGGACATCACTGACCGTATTTGCAAGTTCAACCTGCATATGACGTAATGCATCACCTAACTGCCCGATTTCATTCTTCCCGGTAACATCAATCGTTCTGACCAGATCGCCTTTGGCAATATACTGAATACTTTCAACAATACGGTTTAATGGTGAAATCAGTATCCGGCGGATACCTAACCATACTAAGCTGATAATAATAAATACACTGACAATAATGGCCAGAAGTATCCATATAGAACGGTTATATTCTATTGTATTCTCTTCAACGACTTTATTATAAAGAACACTGTTTAACTGCATATAATCATTATATTGATTTTCAAACGCATCCTGGAAATCCTGCGTCGGCTGAGCAATATATTCATCTATTTTCTCAGCGCGTAAAAAATTCACCAAACTACGCTGAGCGCCAAGGTATTTACTATATTCTTCTTCAAGGTATTTTGAATTATCATTTTCCAGTGTTGTCGGTAATGATTTAAACAGCGCCCACTGTTTTTCAGCATCTGCCATTGATTTTTCAGCAGAACTGATAAACTCCAGTGATTCCGGTGTTATTTTATCATTATTACGCAGCAGCCGTGATGATGCCCGGCTCAGTTCCATTCTGGATTTTAATAAATCAATCCAGACATCACCAAGGGCATCTGAACGTGCTTTTAAGTTATTAATCATGGTGAATTTTTCATTGTCATTCTTTACAGTCTGTAAGAAAAATCCACCGGAGACTAATTGCAACATACAAAAAATACCCAAAACAAGCAGTATGCTTGTCAGAATTCTTATTCTACTTAACATTTTTACCCTTTACCTCTATAGTAATTAAACAATTAAAATTTTCATTTTAAAATAAAGCAGCCATCCATTACGCGTTATTTTACAGCCAAACTTTTTTAAAAATATAAAACCACAAATCTAATTTTAATTACCGCAATTAAACCAAAAATTCAGAAATATAATTAATTTTAAAACCAGGAAACAACCAAATAAATCATGAAGCTATCGCCTTATAACCATAATATAAGGATGGTTATTCTTATTAATCACCAACCTTACTATTACTATCAAAACCGTCATCTTATTAACAGATAGGAGGCCAAAACCATATAAATCTAAGTGATTCAGAAAGATAGCCTCTTGCCACTCACACTTGTCACACTGACACTATCGGGAATTACACAAAAAAATATATTTAAAATAACGGAATAATGTCGTTTCATTATTGATATTTAATTACTACCAATAAAATTATTTTATAAAATCAAATCACTACTAAGATTTTTCTTAACCGTAGTATATTACATCACAGTAAAATCCTAATCGTTTATAAACGCTCAAAAATGCCTGTTTATATTAAACTAACATATCGTTATTTGGTTGGTTAATACTCTACCGATGTTTATAATATAAATATTGCAGAGGAGGATATTGACATGAGTTACAAAGCTGATCTAAAAGAAATGATGACAGAAATGCAGGAAATTATACATAACTATGTCGGGAACAATGCCAAAACAAAAATATCTGTAAATGAAAACAGGTTATCTATAAGCATTGGTATTGAAGGTGTTTCCGATATAGATATATCAATATCAAAAAATAAACCATCGGAAACACATGACACCAGAAAACAATAATGGTGGATCATCAATGATAGTGGTCCGTATTTTATGAAAAACGTTTGTCTTACCTCTGTTTGGATTCTCTGGCTTTACTTCCTGTACTCTGCGGTAACAAAAAATACCTTATGGCCTGTGCTTTTAATTTGCACTGTAATTTTGTCTGTAATAATCATTATATATAACCGGAAAAAAAACATGTTCAAGAATAAAAAAAATGTGAAACCTCAGGAAAAAAACGATCTGCAAAAAAAATCCAGTGCCATCAATGATAGTACAGATAATATCAATCTTCAGTCCGGTGATGCATCTCTGGTGCAGGAAGAAAAGCAAAAGGCACAGGAAGAACGACAAGTTACTGTTATAAGTAAAAAAACAAGTTTAACCGGTGATATTGAGTTTAACGGTGATCTGCAAATATGCGGAAAGGTAAAAGGACAGATCAAATCAACCTCAGGCACTGTCAGTATTATGCGTTCCGGGTTAGTTGAGGGTGATGTCTTTGCTGAAACCGTATTAATTGACGGATCGCTTGTCGGTTCCTGTAATGCCAAACAATTAGATATTCTTGAACATGGTGAATTAAAAGGAATTTGCCGTGTATCTAACCTGGCTATCCGCAAAGGTGGTTCGTTTATCGGACAATCTGAAGAATACGATGAAAAGAACGCAATAAAATCGTAATCGCAGGATAAAAAAAGGGCGGAATATCTATTCCGCCCTTTCGTATGTATGCCGGCAAATTATATAAAAAAGATCACTATCACATCATACTAAACAATGATGTATTCTTCATGGACTGAAAAACTAACATCGATGTCTGAAGCGCCAGCTCAGCCATTACCACCTGAGTCGGCATCTTCATAATTGAATCAGGATCAGCACCAATTGTTTCCGAATAACTGGTTTCAACCTGAATTTTGGTCAGATCAGAACTGAATCCCATCTGTTCCAGTTGTTGTAAATTAGTACCAACCTCAGCCTGTACCTTACCCAGGTTATCAATGCATTTATTGATTGAACGGTTTGTATCGTCAAGCACATCCCGTAATGCTTCACGATCCGCATCCGTTTCAATAGGTTGTCTTAATGCAGTAATCGCATTATCCAGTGCAACGAACAGGTCATCACCGGTTCCGCTCATAAAAACGTCGCTGCCGGTATGACCAATCTGCATTTCTGCACTGTCACCGACCTTCTGGGTCATCGCTTTATCACCGCCGACATAAGTACCATCCGGTAAAAATGGCGGAGAATCAGAATTATACCCACCAAAAATATAGTGGCCATTACTGTTCTTGCTGTTACCCAAATCCACCAGGCTATCACGGATACCTTCCAGCTCGACGGCTAATGCCTCACGGTCTGCATCTGAATAGGTATCGTTACCTGCCTGAACTATTTTTTCGGTCAGATTTTTGGTCAGAAGATTTGTAATCGAACTCAGTGCATTATCTTCATAACCTAATGCATCCTGGGCAAACATCCTTGCTGTACCGTACTGATTTATATCGGATAACGCATTCTGATAAACAATCGCCTGAGAAGCAGCGCCCGGGTCATCTGACGGTCTCAGCAGAGTTTGTAAAGCCGAGAACCGTTCAGCAATATACTGCCTGTTAACTTCCGCATTACTCATGCTGTTAACATTAGACTGATACATATAACTGGTACTAAGACGCATAATTAAACCTCTTGCTATCTCTGCTGATTAGCGAATGCTCAAAATCGTATCAAAAATCGTCACTGCCGTTTGCAGAACCTGGGCGTTGGCCTGGTAATACTCAGTGAACATCATTAAGTTCATATATTCTTCATTCATGTTAACCCCGGAAACGGATTGTTTCTGGAGTTCCCATTCATTTAAGACTTTCACAGACGTGTCCAGATTACCCTGAAGTCCTTTGGTCGTACTGCCGACGGAACTCACCATGCTGGCATAGGCTTCCGTAAACGTGGCATTACCGACCATTTTTTTATCTTTTAACGCCAGTAACTCCAGCAGGTTTTCATTATTGCTGCTTTCCGCGGTATCCGGTGAGCTTGACGCTGCAATGCCGTCACCATCGGTAAGTGCAACCGTGAGGCTGCCGGCAACACCGGAAACCGGATTCATGATAAAGCTGTCACCTTCCTCCGGGGTACCATTCGGTGTTACTGATATGCCTTCAAATAACAGTTCACCATTCGGCCCCACATCAGGGGTAATGCTGCGACCGTCACTGGTCTTAACCTGCCAGTCCGTGCCGTCAAAGGTCAGGTTGTATTCAACGGCATTAACTTCACTGATATTGGTGTACGCAATATCTAACGTTGTATCACTTTGATTATTCCGGTTAGCCAGTGCAACAGGATCAGAAATATTAAAAATATCCCCGCCCGGTCTACCCTCTGCGTCATAACCCTGAGCATTCACCGTATTGAACTCATTTGCCATCTGCAATGCCAGCTGGTTCAGTTCATTACGGGCAGTCACCAAATCATTATTACGGAACTCAAATAATCCGCCGAGCTTGCCGCCGGTGAATTTCTGTTCATCCAGCAACAATGCATTGCCTGATGCATCAATATAGGCAACTTCAGTAATATTCGGATTCGACGGTGATGGTCTGGCTTCCAGCGCGTAGGCTTTATCACCATTAACTAATGACAGACCATTGGCCAGTGTAACGTCAACCCGCCCTGTCTGCGGATTTTCATTGACTCTGATATCAACCTGACTACTCAGTTTATCCAGTAACAGATCCCGCCGATCTAATAAATCCGCCGGTAATGTACCCGTCTGACCATATACTTTGTCGATTTCTTTATTGACGTCAGCGAGTTGCTGAGCATAACTGTTAATATCATCAACTGATTGGCTAATCTGAGTATTCGTACTTTTTTCCAGGCCATCCAGTGTGTTACTGTCAGTCCGGAACTTGTAGCTGATTGAATTAAACTGAGCATAGGTTTCCTGACGTGCCGCAGGATCCGAAGGATTGCTGCTCATCTTTTGCATTGACTCAAAGATGCCGCCAAAAGCATTAGAGATATTGTTAGATAGATCGCCGAACATATTATCTATCTGGCTGACATTTTGATAACGTGAATACAGTGAGTTGAACTCAGAACTTGAATTTCGCACCTGATTGTTCAGGAACCCATTATAGGCACGCTGTACACCATCAACCTGAACACCGTATCCGAAAAAACCATAACTCGTCGTTTTACCGCCCGCCTCGCCCAGCATGATCATCTGACGGCTATAACCCGGCGTCAAAGCATTATTCATGTTATTACCAATGACATTTAACCCTGCCTGTGCAGAATTCAGCCCGCTGCGGGCCAGGTACATGAGATTCATTATTCACCTGCTTATGACAAATTTATTGAGTCTGATATTAAAAATATCGGCGAATTAAAAAATGACTAAACCTTTCCGGATTAAAATAATTCAAAAGCATCATTTTTATAGGCACTGATAGCCTGACCCGTGCTGTTTTTAACCTGCTGAATAATATTAATCAGCTTGCCGGAGTAATGCGGATCCGTTGCATATCCGCCGGATTGCAACGCTTTTGCCGCTATTTCAGGTGATGGGGCACTGACCACATGTTTATAACGCGGATTCTTACTCAATAAAGACGTATAATCAGATAACGCCGCAGCATAAGACGGATATACCCGGAACTCGGCTTTTACTTTCTGTTTTACACCACCGATATATTCTGTTGTGGTGATTTCTGTCCTTTCACCTTTCCAGTTCGGGGTCGCTTTGATACCAAATAAATTATGACTCGGTTTTCCGTCTTTGGTCACAATCTCTTTTCCGCCCCATCCGGATTCCAGTGCAGCCTGAGCAATAATCAGCTGGTGATGGATGCCGCTTTTTCTTTCCGCTTCAATCGCCGGTGCCAGCATTCTGGAAATAAAGCTGCCTGCCGGGCTCCCTTCCGATAACCGCGCCATCGCTGCTTTAGCCTGAGGCAGAACCTGTTCCGCACCGGCCATCAGTGCATTTCCGACTGTCCGTGACAGGCGGCCGGGCAGCTCAACGTGATTACCGCCGGTCAGCTGTTCACTGCTGACCTTTTCACCGGTAAGTTGCGACACAATCAGATCAGCAAGCCCCAGTTTGCCGGTCGCGGCAATTTCCTGGGAGATTTGCTGATCGTACATCGATGTAAACATATTGGACTGAGGGCTATCCAGAAGTCCGCCTTTGAACGAGGCATCCCGCATACTTTTCAGCATCATCTGGACAAACAGCCCTTCCATCTGATTAGCAACGGCCCTGACACCCTCTGAAGAGTCACTTTTGACCGAGGCTTTTAATGTATCCAGAGAACGTAAATCAAATACAGCGTCCCGGTTCAGTAACTCATTCATCAGTTTATCTCCAGTCGTGCCCGCAGACACCCTGCACTTTTCATTGATTGCAGGATAGACATCAGATCATTCGGTGTGGCTCCCAGGCTGTTAAGCGTCCGGATCACATTATTCAAATCAGCACTAGTATTGATCCGGTGAAGGGCGCCGCCTTTATCCGTCAGTGAAACCTGTGTTTCCTGTGTTACGACAGTCTGTCCGCCGCCAAACGGGGTATCCGGCTGACTGACCTGATTCGTTCTCGAGACCTCAACAGAGAGATCGCCCTGCGCCACCGCACAGGATTCCAGCGTGACGTGTCTGTTCATGACAACAGAGCCGGTTCGTGAATTGACGATAACCAGTGCATCCCCGGCATCCACTCTCACCGGCAGGTTCTGAATTTCCGCCAGGAAACGAACCCGGGCAGCGCTGTCCATCGGCGCATGCAGTAAAATACTCCGGGCATTTTCCGGTGTCGCCGCTGCGCTGTACCGGCGGTTAATCACATCACTGATTGCCTGCGCAACAGTAAAGTTTTCCTGATTCAGCTGTAACTTAAGTACCCGCTGATTGGCAAAATCCATCGGCACTTCACGTTCGACGGTCGCACCATCACTGATACGGGCACCGTTAAGCTGATTAACCTGGACACGGGAACCGCCGCCTTGTGCCGACGCACCGGACATCAGCAGGTTTCCCTGAGCAAGGGCGTACACCTGATTATCCGCCCCTTTTAACGGGGTCATTAACAGTGTTCCGCCGCGTAAGCTCTTGGCGTTCCCCATCGAGGAAACCACCACATCTATTTTTTCCCCGGGACGGGCAAACGGCGGTAAGTCCGCCGTTACCATCACCGCAGCCACATTTTTAAGCTGCATATTGGTCCCCGGCGGAACCGTGATCCCCAGCTGGGATAACATGTTATTCAGACTCTGCGTCGTAAATGGCGTCTGCATCGTCTGGTCACCGGTACCATCGAGCCCGACGACCAGTCCGTATCCCATCAGCGAGTTGCTCCGGACACCTTCGATCGTCGTTAAATCACGGATTCGCTCGGCATAAACGGAGTGTGAAAAAGTCAGCGTACTTAATACGCACAACATTCCCATCCAATACCTTAAAAATATATTTTTCATGATTCACTTAATCAGAATGGAGAAATATTGAGGAATAAACGCTGCAGCCATCCCATTTGCTGCGCCTCGTTGATGTAGCCGTTACCTACGTATTCAATACGTGCATCAGAGACCTGCGTTGACACCACAGTGTTACTGCCGCTGATAGTACGGGGGTTAACCACACCGGAAAAACGAATAAACTCAGTCCCCTGATTGATGGCTATCTGTTTTTCCCCCACCACACTCAGGTTACCGTTATCCAGCACCTGCCGGACCGTTACTGTAATCGTACCGCTGAAGGTATTTTTCGCTGCTGCACCACCTTTTCCGGCGAAATTACTGTCTCCGCTGATGGCCGTGTTCGCACGGTCGCCACCAAAAACACCCTGCAGCATATGAGGCGTCGCATCAAAAGACAGCCCCGTTGAACCGTCACGGGAAGCACCGGCAGAAGAACTTTTGCTGGCACTGACATTTTCCTGCAACAGGATAGTCAGCGTATCCCCGATGTTACGCGGGCGGCGATCTTCAAACATCGGCTGATAACCATAATTCATCATCTGCCCTGTCTGGAAAATAGAGCCGTTGGCGGCGACGGGTGAAGCCTGCTGCGGTGTGGCGGTCGTCGTTCCGGTCACCAGCGGTGTGTGCGGAAACTGCACACAGGCAGTCAGCAACAGTGGTAATGTCAGCGGGAGGATGCGGCGGGAAAGTGACTTATTCATCACGTTTTTTATCTGCCTGTCCGGCCGGGCGAAAAACAAAGTAGTTGTCATATTTTTCACTATAAGAAAGACAGTGACGGGCCATTGACATGACCCGTCACTGAAATCAAAGCTGTGCCAGACGTTGCAGCATCTGATCCGAAGTGGAAACAGCTTTACTGTTTATTTCATAAGCGCGTTGCGTCTGAATCATGCTCACCAGTTCTTCAGCAACATTGACATTGGAGGTTTCCACATAACGTTGTTTCAGCATACCTGCCCCGTTTAAGCCCGGTGTGGACTCATTCGGTGCGCCGGAAGACTGAGTTTCGAGATAGAGGTTACCGCCCATGCTTTCCAGGCCGGTATCATTAATAAACGTAGCCAGCGTTAACTGTCCGATTTGCTGTGATCCGGTTTGTCCGTTAACCGTGATACTGACGGTACCGTCATTACCGACCGTCAGTTGTTTCACATCCTGCGGGATCATGATAGCCGGCTGAACAGGATAACCATTCGACGTCACTAACTGACCATTCTGATCCGGCTGGAAAGAACCATCACGGGTATACGCCGTTGTTCCGTCCGGTAACAGCACCTGAAAGAATCCTTTTCCTTCAATTGCCAGATCCAGCGGATTATTGGTCTGCACCAGGCTGCCCTGAGTATGCAGACGCTCCGTGGCAACCGGACGAACACCGGTACCAATCTGCAGACCGGACGGGATCGTTGTCTGCTCAGAAGACTGAGCCCCCGGCTGACGCAGTGTCTGATACAGTAAATCTTCAAATACCGCGCGCTGACGTTTAAATCCGTTGGTACTGACGTTTGCCAGGTTATTGGAGATAACATCCATGTTCGTTTGCTGCGCTTCCAAACCTGTTTTTGCTATCCATAAAGAACGAATCATATTCCTGCTTCCTCTTCCTGTGACTAGCCGGCACTTAACAGCTGGTTAGCACTTTTGGCATTACTGTCAGCACTGGTGATCACTTTCATGTGCATATCGAAACTTCTGGCCGTGGCAATCATATCGACCATCGATTTAACCGGGCTGACGTTACTTCCCTCGAGCATTTCCGGCATCAGCTGTGCTTCCTGGTCAGCCGGTAACGGAGGTGCATCCGCAATTCCTGAGCGGAACAGGCCGTCATCGCCTCTGACCAGTGTCTGCACAGGGGCATTGACCAGTTTGATTCGTCCGACCTGAGCCAGTGCTGACGGTTCATCCCCTGCACCCTGTGCCGTGATGGTACCGTCAGAACCGATAGTCAGTGTTGATTGCGGCGGAACAGTCAGAGGACCGCCGTCCCCCATCAGAGGACGTCCGCGCACCAGTAATTGCCCTTCACTGTCAATTTCAATATTCCCGTTGCGGGTATATCCTTCCCCGCCGTCCGGCAGTTCAACCGCCAGCCAGATATCCTGAGGCAGTGCAACATCCAGTGCGCGCCCGGTCATATTGACAGGCCCCATTGCCGAACTGGACCCGGGGGTTGATTCAACAACCAGTGTCCGCGTTTCAACAGTCGGGCCGATAACAGGCACTGCACGATAGGCAGAAATCTGCTCCCGGAAACCGGTTGTTGATGCGTTAGCAAGGTTATTACTGGTAACAGCCTGACGATTAAGGGCGGCATTCGCGCCGCCCAGAGCTGTATAAATGACGTTATCCATAATTTATGTCAGCTTATGTTGACCAGTGTCTGTAACAGCTCAGACTGCGTCCGGATAGTCTGGGAGTTAGACTGGTAGTTACGCTGGAAAACAATCATGTTGACCATTTCCTGGCTGAGATCGACGTTGGATGCCTCAAGGCGTTGCCCGTAGAGCTTACCCAGATTTCCGGTCCCTGAAATACCGGTTGTCGGCTGACCGGATGACGGTGTTTCACTCCAGCAGTTATTACCTTCCGGCGTCAGTCCGCCCGGGTTGGTAAAGTTGCTCAGCAGAATCTGTCCCACGGTCTGACGCTGACCATTGCTGTAAGAGGCAATCACTTCACCGTTTTCACCGATAATGAAGCCGTTCATCTCACCCGGCGCATAACCTGTCGTGCTCGGGCTTTTCATTGAGGTGTCCGACGCCTGCTGGGTCATCCCGGTCAGATCCAGCTCAAAATCCAGCGCCTCCGCACCATTGTACGGATCACCTTTGACGCCCAGTTTAACCGGCGTCGTTAACTGGCCTGATGTATCGAATTCAAGGGTTGTTTCCTGCCAGGCCGGGTTAGTTGTCGGTGATGTGGTGTCCATAGAATAGGCTTTCCACTCGTTATCACCGGTCTTAACGTAATAAACGTTAATCGTATGTTTATTTCCCAGGCTGTCATACGCATCGACCTGGCTGACCGAGTTGTAACTGTTGCCATCTTCAGGATCAAACGGGTTCGTTGTCTGGTCGATAGCTTCCGTTCCGGAGGAGAGGTTTCCGTTCATTTTACCGGCGTCAGACGCACGCGGCGGCATATTGCCGTTCGGGATCTGAATAGGTTCAATAGCGGCACCCTGCTCAATGGTCGGTGGCGTACCGGTTGCCTGATAACCGGTCAGGTACATACCCTGGTTATTAATAATGTAGCCATCTTCATTCTGTTTGAACTGGCCGTTACGGCTGTAAAATACTTTACCGCCGCCATCAACCAGACGGAAAAAGCCATCGCCCTGAATACCCATATCCAGCTGACTCATTCCCATGCTCAGCACACCATCGCTGAAATTCTGGTTTACACCGGCAACCTGAACACCCATACCGATCTGTGAGCCTGCGAAAACATCCGCAAACGCGATAGAACCTGATTTAAAACCAACCGTCTGTGAGTTGGCGATGTTGTTACCAACAACATCCAGAGCCTGGGACGCGGCATTTAATCCACTGAGACCTTGTGAAAAACTCATATTTAATATATTCCTGAGGGGTTAATAACTGCGGTCCGGCCGTTACTGAACCTGATAAATCTCACCGAGCATAACGGTGCCGTTTAAGCCATTGAGATGTAAAACAGCCACACCGCTTTTTATGTCAACGCTTTCCACTTCAGCCGATTTTAATCCGACGATATCCGGTGCATCACCGCTGGCCGTTGTCGCCGAATACGTGACAGTGAACGGTCCGCCTTCCGGTTCTGCCGGCTGGAAGTTGGTCACATCGTCCATGGTGTAGGTATTGATACCTTTCTTCACATCCTGAATTTCACCAACATACGCATTGCCCTGATCATCGGTGAAGGTAACTTTGACTTTTTCAACATCACTGTTGATAGAAAATGCCAGCTCCGGATTTCCGTCTTCCGTGATGGTTACCACCGTATCGCCCTCAACGAGAACAGTACGGCCTATCCAGTTAACCGCATTATTCTGATGCATACTGAACACCACACCCGTATTCATGGCGACTGTGCTATTCAGTTTTTCGATACCGGCGGCGGTCTGGAACTGTGCCAGCTGAGAGGTCAGCTGGTTGTTATCCATCGGGTTAGTCGGATCCTGGTTTTGCATTTGTGCCACCAGGAGCGTCATAAAATTGCTTAATAAGTCATCAGCGGCGCTGACCTGATTTACTGCGCTGTAAGAGTCATCAGTGGTCGAATTTTGTGTTACGGGTGATACAGACATGTCAATTTCCTTACTGGCCTTACTGGCCTAACATCAATGTTTTCAGCATGAGTGTTTTTGCCGTATTCATAACTTCAACGTTTGCCTGATAACTGCTTGACGCTGAAAGGGTATTCACCATTTCACCCACGACATCAACATTCGGCATACGGACATAACCACTGTCATCTGCAAACGGATTTGACGGGTCATAAATCAGGCGGAATGGCGCATCACTTTCAATCACATCGGAGACCTGAACGCCGCCGATCTCTGTTCCGATGGACGGATTCACCTGAAAAACAACCTGTTTTGCCCGGTACGGCTGACCATCCGGTCCGGCAACACTATCGGCATTCGCCATATTGCTGGCACTGACATTCAGGCGCTTTGATTGTGCCGACATCGCGGAACCGGAAATATCAAAAATACTAAACAATGACATATAATTAACCCTGGCTGATAACCGTCATCATGCCTTTTAATTGTGAGCCGAGGATGGTTAAACTTGTCTGATATTTCACTGTATTATCAGCGAAATTGACACGTTCACGATCCATATCAACGGTATTACCGTCTGCACTTGGCTGATCAGGTACCCGGTAAAGTAACTGGCTGTTTTCCAGTACGGAAGATGCACCCGGAATATGTTTTCCGGATGTCATTGCTAATTTAACATTGCCCATTTTCCCCACACCGAGACGATCATTCGCCTCCTTCAGTTGTTGAGAAAAATCAATATCTCGTGCAAGATATCCGGGCGTATCTGCGTTAGCTATATTCGCAGCAATAATATCCTGACGCTGTGAAAGCAGCTGTAACGCCTCATGCTGGAAACGTAGTTCATTATCAAATTTATCTAGCATTACCACACCCGGACAATATATTTTTCAGTTCAATTTATATTCTCATTTTATGAGAGAACAGGATAAATCTAAACTTTGAAAACCTGACAAAAGCTGAAGCTTTTATCTTTTTAAAATGTATGTAAATCTATTTACGAAACATTAAACACGCTAATTGCCGTCAGTTATGACGCTATTATCGCGCTATGGTTATAAGATATTTAATATACAATATCCGGATATGTATATTGTTTGATTTAACTCATTGAGGTCAGTGTGGACTTTAGATTCATCCGTTATTTTCTCTTACTGACGATTACGTTCAGCCTGCCTGCATTCCCGGCATCTGAGCCGTCTGCGGTACTGGAAAAAAACATTCAGACACTGATTGGCGGGGAACTGCAGAAAAACACCGTACCGGATGATGACCTCAGAATTAAAATTCTTTCTTCAGGAAAACAGCTGGAGAGCCTTTGCGATAACCCTGCTCTTTCACTCAGCGGGCAAAACAGCAAAGTCACCGGAAACCGGACCGTACTGGCCCGGTGCGGGAAAAAAAATCATTACATCCGGATCAATGTGTCGGTCACCGGAACATACTGGGTTGCCGGACAGGCATTGTTACCCGGTGAAGCCATCACCGCGGCACAGCTGGAACTCCGCACAGGGAGCCTGGACGGGTTGCCTGCGGATATCATTACTGATCCGCAGCAGATAACCGATAAGATCCCCACCCGTTTAATCAAATCCGGGCAGCCGGTTACTGCCGGTTCACTGAGAAAAACATGGTCTGTACTGACGGGCGATGAAATCAGTGTCGTTGCTTCCGGTAATGGATTTCAGGTAACAACTGTCGGAAAATCAATGGATAATGGTGCTTTAGGTGACACTGTACGCTTCCGTACCCGTTCAGGCCAGATTCTCACCGGAAAAGTCACCGGAAAGAAAAAAGTCACAATAAATATGCAAAACTGACTTCAGTTCTTTTTGTGTCATGCCGATATAATAAGTAACCGACTAAAGAAATCGTTAGGGTGGAAAATGAAAATTGCCGTTGAACGCCTGGAACAAGTTAACCATCTTGCTGCGACTCAGCAGGATCCGTCAGCTCGTAACAAAGCCGCTGTATCAGAACAGAATGCATCTGATAAAAATAAAGATGCCTCGTTACAGGTTACTCTGAGTAAAAGAATCAGTAATATTAATACTGACACCACTCATGACGTTAATCTGGAAAATGTAAATAAAATTAAAATGCAGATCAGCGAAGGTAAATACCTGATCGATACTGATGAAATAGCACAACAGCTGGTTGGTGATATTTTTAATCTTTCTAAAACTTATTGATAATTTATTTTTATGGAAAAACTACGGCACACATTACTTAAATTACAAGAACTGCTGAACCAGATGGACAGTTTACTGGTAGAAGAAATTAAACAGCTTAGTTCTGTCAGAATAAATCCGATCGCACTTCAGCCTATTTCAGATAATAAAAGCCGGATTCTTTCTGCTATCAATTTTTATGATAACCAGAGAAAACAATTAGAGAAACAAGGTCAGTTCGCTGCACCTTATGATAACTCACCAAAGTTAGCTAATCTCTGGTCATCCATTGTATCTCAGACCAAAAACGCCAATGAATTAAATCAAAAGAGTTACGTGTTATTGGAACTTCATATGCAGAAAATGCAGGAGTTTACAAAAATGGTTCAGGATCTCGAGAAAAAAAATACAATGTACGCATCGAGCGGGAAAGCTGAGCAGAAAAACACCGGGCAAATGTATAATATATCCATCTGATTTAATTAAAATCAGAGGCCGGTAAATCACGTTTTTTGTTCAGATAATTTTATCAATGAACGGTTCTTCTGTTTGTGCCAATTACAATCACGATTAGTGACGGCAATTTCGTGCACTTTTAGCACTATCATATAGTCTTATTTCCGCTATAAAAGACGGTAAAATAACGCATCTCAGCGTTTCCTTTTTATCGTCAATAACGGAATAATATCACGTGGTAAAACCTTTTCTCCGCAGCGGCCAACGCAGCGATTATTTGCCGTTAGGTGAAAACGGCCAAACAGTCTTTGATTCCGCGTTGCAAATACGAGAAGCCCTGCGTTTACAGGGCTTTCATGATGCAGCCAATTGTCTGGCAATACCGCAATGCCACAGTGACAGTGACCGTATTGACTGGTATGCCCCCCGTCACGGAACACTGACATCATGGACGCATATCAGCCATCCGCAGCGTTTACACCTCATCAGCTATTTACAGGAACGCCACGCCGAACTGGACGCTTTCCGGCTGCGTTGCGGCAGTGCGGAGAATATTTCCCTCAGACTCTTTGCGTCATTACTCAAACATGTTCTGCAATTTCCGGGTGTCCAGCATATCTGGTTGCTGGATGATAAACCGGTCATTGAATTCTGGGGATTTTCTTCACTTCCTCTGCATTCGGATGCCCGTATGCTCGATATTATTCTGCGGGAAGAGGAAGAGCGCCAGCAGCAGCTGACACTGTCAGCAGAGCAGGCGGAACAGAGTGAACTGAGTGATGATCAGACCGCAGACGAACATCCCGGTGAACCGGATTCTGAAGAATCACCTCCGCTCGTTGTCAGCTTGTCGCAGACTAGTAACGTACCGGATGAAGAACCCGTAAAAACGGCAGAACCAGAAACCCGTAAAAAACGCAGGTTCCCGGTTAAATATGCCGTGCTGGCCGTCCTGCTTATCGCGGGAGCCACTGTATTATCGCTGCCGGTGTTTTATACACCGTCAGAGAATAAAAACAGCGGGACAGAACTCCGCCCGGCAGAGCCGGAACAGCAGACAGAACAACCGGAAAAAGCGCCTCAGCCTCTCCTTTCTGAGGTGATAGAAAGTACATTATCAACCGTGATGAAAACCATTTCGTCTGCAAAACCGGTCGTTGTGACCGCTCCGGCAGCGCCGGAACCGGAAGCATTACCGCCTGAACCGGCTGCACCTGAGATCCTCCCGGCAGAACCGGTACAGGATAAAGATACCCTGGTCCTTTTCCCCAATTCAGTCAGAGCCGGCTCGGTTAAATTTCTGAACGGTAACTGGCAGGCTGTTTTCTTTGGTGAAACCGCGAAACCGGAGACTTACCCTTCTGTGCGTCTGCAGATAATGAATGGTAAAGGTCATATACACCTTAATGACGGAAATAAGTCATGCCAGGCCCCTGTTTCTGCCGGCCTGCTGCCTTCCGGGACACTGTCCGTAAAAAGCCGCACACTGCGGGCACGGTGCAATGATGGTTCCCAGCAAACTATTCCGGATATCAGTTGCAAGCAGGGCACCGATTCCGTCGCAATTTGTCAGGCGAAATGGTCCGATAACGAGTCATCTCAGCTTACATTCAAAAAAATTATGGATAAATAATAACGATGTTAACCGACCTTATTCATTATAAACCCGATGTAACGCTGATCCGCGACAGTGGCATCCAGTTTCTCGATTTTGGCCTGTATTTGCCGGAAAACTCAGATAAAAAAGGCTATTTTGTCCGCCAGACCGCCAACGGCCCGCTCCTGCATCTTCATCACGATGAAAATGACGGAACATTTACTATCCCGTCATCACAGGGCGAAACGGCAGAGCGTGTCAGACCGGAAAGTGCCATTCTGCTGGCTGATTCACTCTCGGTATCCGAAGGTCAGTGGCTGCCTGTTCCCTGGCTCAGAGGCAAGACCGGGAATACATCCGCATCCGGTCCTGATAACTGGTCACGCATTCAGATAAACCGGCTTAACGAGCCGGACGCCGCCGGAAATAACATCCGGATAAGCATTGCGTTTGATACCCGCACACTTCATGAAAATGATGCCGACCCGCTTCTCGCCCCGGTTCAGTCTGATATCGATAACGGTATCCGTTTTTCATTCGTACGGGAAAATGATGATATCGCCGCATTCCTTGATAATACGTGGATTGACGGCTGGCTGCGTGAAGTCTTTCTGAGCTATGTTCAGCAGCATGAAGATCGTACTGAACAGGAAGTCGCATCGGCACTGAAATTATTTGAATATCAGGCTCATTATCTGAACATTCTTCATATGATGGCAGATCACCTTGCTTTGCCTGATGTTCTGTTAAGCAGCGGAACACTGTATACCCCGGCCATTCCGGTTGATCTGATTCTGGATGTCGGCAGTACTCATACCTGCGGCATGCTGGCAGAAGATCATCAACAGGAAAATGATGGTTTCCGTCAGTGTGAAGAGCTGCGTTTGCGCTCACTCAGTCAGCCGTATCTTATCAGTGATACGCTTTTTTCCAGCAGACTTGAGTTTAATGAAGCGCAGTTTGGTAAATCGCATTTTTCTCTCGAAAGCGGTCGTGAAAATGCATTTCAGTGGCCATCGATTGTCCGTCTGGGGGATGAGGCAAAACAGTTAATGCATCAGCGCGCCGGCAGTGAGGGATACAGCGGTATCTCGAGTCCGCGCCGCTATTTATGGGATTCAGCGCCGGTCAGTCAGCCATGGCGTTTCAGCGGTCGCCGGAAAGAAGCGCCGGCTATTGCCGCGCCGTCCATGCTGCTGATGAATGATGAAGGGATCCCCCTGCATACCCTGACGCCGGAGGTACGGTTACCGGTATTTACCCCGCGTTACAGCCGGGCCTCTCTGATGACATTAATGCTCAGTGAGCTGATCTCACAGGCATTAGTGCAAATGAATAATGTGGCAGCACGTCAGAAAAAAGGGCACCGGAACGCCCCGAGACAGTTACGTCATATCATTCTGACACTGCCGTCCGCAATGCCGTATGAAGAACAAAAGCATTTCCATAAGTATATGAGTGATGCCATCTCGCTGGTCTGGAAAAGCCTGTCATGGCATCCGCAGGATGCCGGATTCACCCTGCAGGAAGACAAAGCGAAGAGTTTATATCCTGTTCCCTCATTCTCATTTAACTGGGATGAAGCGTCCTGCAGTCAGTTAGTCTGGATATATAACGAAAGCCGCCGCTATGGCGGGAAAATTGATAAATTGTTCGGACTGCTCGGCCGCCCGGATCGCCGGTATGACAACGGGGAAATCAAAGGCAAATCATTACGTATCGCTGCAATTGATATCGGCGGCGGAACAACGGATCTGGCGATAACCCGTTATGACCTCGACACCCAATTAAGCAGTAACATAAAAATCACACCGCGGCTGCTGTTCCGTGAGGGATTTAAATGTGCCGGGGATGATCTTCTGCTTGATATTATCCGCCGTGAAATTCTGCCTGCATTTGAAAAAGCCATCGCACAGGCCGGGGTCAGTAACAGCAGGAGCGTCATGCAACAGCTGTTTCAGGCTCAGGGACGATTTGATGATCAGGGCACATTACGCCAGCAGGTCTCATTACAGCTGATCATACCGCTCGGCCATGCATTACTGAATGCGTGGGAACACGGTCGCACCGTTAATACCACATTCGGTGAATTGCTGGCGACATTACCGTCACCACACGTACTGGCATATATTGAAGAGACGGTAAGGTTATCCGGAGGGACATTAAATGTTCTGAATATTCCTCTGTACAGCGATCCTGAATCACTCAATCATGCCGCATTAACCGGTCAGCTTTCTCTTACCGGCGTGCTGAAATCGTTATGTGAAATCATTGAATATTACCGCTGTGATGTCCTTTTAATTTCAGGACAACCCGGCAGCCTTCCCGGAATACAAACGTATTTCCGCCGCCGCCAGCCGGTACCGTCGGTACGCATCATCATGATGCAGAATTATCCGTTGCACAGTGATTTTCCGTTCTGCCCGAAAAAAGGCGGTGAAAACGGTAAAATTACCGCCCTGCTCGGCGCCACGATTTTTCATCTTGCAACAGATCTCCGTCTTCCCGGATTCAATATCACACCCGGGAATATCACGTCAGATTCGACTCTCCGCTATATGGGGGTGCTCGATGAAAATAATTTACTCAGTAATGAAAACATCTGTTATCAGCAAAACGATGACGGCAGTTTTCCGCAAGTCATCGATATTCCGATCCGCGGAAATATCCGGCTGGGGTTCCGGCAGGCAGATAACCCTGAATGGCCTGCGACACCGTTATATCAGCTGACCATCTCAGATCCGAATCTGGCGAGAGAGCTTGCCGGGGGCGAAATTCTGCATGTCCGTTTGTTACGGGAAGCCGGTCATGACGTATTTACACTGAAAGACGCAACACTTCAGAGCGGAAAATCAATCACACCGGAATGTTTACGTTTATCGCTGCATACACTGACAGACAGTAATACAGCCAACCGGGAATACTGGATCGACAGCGGAAACTTATTTCAATAATGATGACTAAATTCAATACATTAATTAACCGGATACAGACTCTCCGTCCGGATAATATCTGGCTGAATAATGAAGCCGATATCCTTATCGATCGTTTACTGCGATACAAACTGAGCCTCAGTCATTCAGAAACGGTACCGGTCACTCAGGATCATATCCTTCGCAGTCCCACACCGGTACCTTTCTCTGATGAGCTGATTGCGCATGTGGCAAATGATCATCAGTGCATTAATATTATGCTGGATAATATAACGCTGGATTATCAGGCAGATATATTGCCTAATCTCAGAAATACCTCTCTGGCTGTGAGGTTTACAGATTCACAGCCACAGTGTTACGGTCCTTATACACTGACATTTCTGCTGATGAGCCCTGCAGAGAAGGCCTGCCAGCTGATCACCCGTTATCCCGCCGCGATACAGGAAGAGACTCTCCGGTATAAAATCACAGAGCTGGAAGAGCGTAAATTACAAAAAGCGCAGGAGATTCTCGATCCTGCTGAGTTTTTATCCGTTATCAGTCTCCGGGAAAAATGCCAGCCCGCCTCTCTGCCGCTTTCTGCCGCCCTGATACTCCGGATAAGTGAACTCGTTCCGTTTCTCAGCAAACATGATCTGACCGACTTACTGTCATTTTTCTGGGGCGGCGATCTGTCGGCCACGACTGAGTGGCTCCGGTATCTGCAGGCTAAAAATACGGTGAAAAATGCCCGTCAGGTTATTGCGCCGTCAAGAACCGTTATTTCATCCGGTCTGATGTCAGATCCGTTAACCACAGGAGAATATCCGGCCTGTTTTGATGATATTCCGCTGTGCCCGCTGGCTGACGGCGTTCCGTTATCTGTCGTGCCATTATCACGCCAGAGCCTGTTTGAGATAAGCCGGGAAATCACACTGACTGTTGCCCGCTCTTCACGCCGGGATACCGTGATTATTCCGGATGATCCTTTCTTCACGTTCAGTGATTTTTATCAGCAGCGTGATGATACTGATCTCCTGCTGCAACAGGAAAATGACGCATCACAGCTTTGCTCACACCTGGCTTTTCTGTTCCGTAATACACCGTTCAGTGAACATGACATTCATGCACTTATCCGGACATTACAAACCCGTTCTGATCGCCATGGTGAATTACTGGATGGCCTGATGATTGATGAAACGTTACTGGGCGCATTAACCTATACCTCATCACAGGATGAATCATCCGTGTTTCCGGGTACCATTTATTTCCCGGATGAAGAACCGGCAGCCGGTAAAAATAAGTCCGGCGGTTTTGCGGCCAAGGCCTGGCAGTTATGGGTTAACCATATCCGGAAAAAAGGCTTCAGCAAAACACTGAGAAAACGCAGCGGGCTGACAGACAACGAGCTCAGCATGCTCTGCCAGATTTTGATTCAGGCCGGTTATCAGGCAAATTTACAGGATCACCTGGCACAGACACTGGAAGGATTGGAAAATAATGCCGTTGCCGGCGTTTGCTGTGCAGCCCGGGTACTTAATGAGTTTGTCGCCTGGCTTGGCTACAGTGTTGTCCATCCGGATGAACGTCCTCAGAGTAAAATGAATCCGGGAGCGCCGCTTTTTACGCCTTCATCCGCTGCCGCCGGTGACCCTGCTTTCTTTTCTTCAGACAATACCGTTTCCGGTAATACGATCTGGTTAGGGGACTGGCTTATCGCCCTGTCACACAGAGCGGCAGAACTGCCGGAAGGATACGGATTAACAACAGCACAGCGCAGAGAAATGAACAAAATATTACCCAAAAACCTCAAAGAAAATTAAAGTGTCCGGTTACAAACAGAAATAACATAAAAAAACGGGTAAATGAGAAGTGGCTCATTTACCCGTCAGGAAGACTGATCCGGCCGGTTCATTCGTGTTTTATATAAACAAACACATTACTTTGGTGATGAAAATAATTCAGTAATCTGTTATCTCAGTTGTCAATTGAGCAAAAACAAAACAACAATGTGTTTATTTTTGCAATTAACCACTTTATGACTAGCTAATTACGATATTATATTACACCCTGATTGACATTCATTTATTCAGAGTGGACTTCCCGATTTTACACCATGAAAATAATCATCAATCATAGCTGATGTATCATTATAAAAATGATTATTTTCTAATATTCTTTCACGAAAAGGTAAATCAGAGAATAAATCATTAACGCTGCATTCAAAAACCAGGCTGATTTTATACAGAGTATCTGCACATATTTTATTAACACCACGTTCATAACGGGATAACTGCTGATGAGATAATCCTGTTTTTTCGGCAATGTCACTAATATTCATGCCATTATACTGCCTTATTTCCTTTATTCTCTTACCGACGATGGCTGATATATCATTCATATTATTTATCACATAGTTAGTTAATATTTTGATTGTTATATCGCCACGATTCTTCTGTGTTAACCTCTGTACGCAGCGCTTTTATCAATCATATCATTGGCAGATATGATGCCGGATTATGGAATAGCATCATTCTGTCATAATGCACTTACTGAAAAATAGTCAAAAAATGCATTGGATCATAATTAAATATCATAAACCCCTTACTCTGCGTTATAAAAAATAACCGTCAGACCCGGGTTTAATTATTATTGAAATTTGTAATTATGTTTACCGCGTAATGGTCATACAACCGAAGGTCACCATTACAAATAATGTTTGTATTCACCCTCATCACTCGTATTATGCAACCATAAGAATCAAAAAAACAGGAAATCAAAGCCGAGAAAACACGAAGAAAGTGAATTTTGTTAAAAAATACAACTATGATTTATGATAACGTCAATATGCATATCTGCATCGTATAATAACCTGACAGTTATTCGCTTATATTGTGCGTTATACCACTAAATGCCCGCAGCCTGTTGTTCATACGTTTTCGCACAATGTCCCTCAGACACCGATCTCTGACTTAAAATATTTTTTGTCTGAATTTAAGATGTGGCCTTTATAATCACCGCAAATAATACCCGCTAAAGAGTTTACTATGGACTGGTCATCACAATTCCGCCGTTTTGATAACGCCTTTAACCGTTTTTACGCCCGTAAAGCCTGGCTGGTATGGCTGATTTTACTCTCCCCGGGCCTGGGCAGTGTCGCCATGGCAGCGTTCGGACCGCCTGCCGGTGGTGTGACGCTGATTATTCACAGTAAACTGGATCGGCCTGTTCTGGGATTCAGTGTCAACGGCGTGGCCGGCGGTAATTCCTGGGCACATGACCCGGACAATAAATACGCCGGTGAGAACGGAGCAACAACCTGCTGCGGACGCATTACCGGAAAGACCGCCGAGGTGATCTGGACGTTAGATGTTACAGGTGATCAGTATGATGCCGGTATGCGCCCCGAGCAGCGGCGGGTGGTGATCCCGATGCCGGAAAGAAAGCGGGGCGAGAACGATCTGCATGTCCATTTTTTACCGGGCGACAAAGTCGTCCTCGGATGGAGTGATAACGCATTCTCACCCTATTCCCCCCGCAGCCCTCACTACCGTCCGCTGCCTGATACAGAGGAAGCCGTGCAGTGAGAAATGTTGTTGGCATCGCAGGTATTTTTTATTTTAATTTCTGATATGGCATTTATAATCACCACAAATAATACCCGCTAAAGAGTTTACTATGGACTGGTCATCACAATTCCGCCGCTTTGATAACGCCTTTAACCGTTTTTACGCCCGTAAAGCCTGGCTGGTATGGCTGATTTTACTCTCCCCGGGCCTGGGCAGTGTCGCCATGGCTGCGTTCGGGCCGCCTGCCGGTGGTGTGACGCTGATTATTCACAGTAAACTGGATCGGCCTGTTCTGGGATTCAGTGTCAACGGCGTGGCCGGCGGTAATGCTTGGGCACATGACCCGGACAATAAATACGCCGGAGAAAACGGTAAATCGACCTGCTGCGGACGCATTACCGGAAAGACCGCCGAGGTGATCTGGACGTTAGATGTTACAGGTGATCAGTATGATGCCGGTATGCGCCCAGAGCAGCGGCGGGTGGTGATCCCGATGCCGGAAAGAAAGCGGGGCGAGAACGATCTGCACGTCCATTTTTTACCGGGCGACAAAGTCGTCCTCGGATGGAGTGATAACGCATTCTCACCCTATTCCCCCCGCAGCCCTCACTACCGCCCGCTGCCGGATACAGAGGAAGCCGCACAATGATAAAAGATTCGGCGGCTGACAGACCAGGGTAAAAAGCAAAGACAGGATGATACAGCCGCTTCACCGCATTTTTATTGGTAACATATTGAAATATTGTTTTTTTGCCATTGATTTAGCTCATGGGTAACATTCTCAGATAAAAAAATCTAATGAGAATTTTCCCATGTCAGGATACCGGCCGAATATATTCGGCAAAGCCATGGCGATTGATGGTGACAAAACCACAACAGGCGCTACCTGTATCGCGTCGTCAAGCATGATAAAATACAAAGGCACCCCTGCGGTGATTGTCGGCGACCTCACCACCTCCTGCCCGCAGTGCAAACAGACCGGTACGATTGCAACCGGAGACAGCCGGATGATGAATAATCGCAAACCACAGGCCGTTGACGGTTCAATCGTGCAGTGCGGCTGCCCTTACGGTACCAATACCGTGATTGCGGTGACCTCACCGGCCGAATTTCAGGGATTCGGATCGGTTATCTCACAGGGGATTTCCGCCGTCACCTCCGGTATGTCCGCCGCAATGCAGAACGTCGCATCATGGCAGGAACATATCCCCCCGCAATATATCAATAACGCCCCGCAGGATAATGAGCGGATATTACACATCGCCTTCTTTTTTGACGGCGTTGGGCGCAACGCTGAACAGGATACGCCACAGGGACGGCTGAGTAATATCGCCCGGTTGTTTCGTGCATACCCAACAGAAGATGATGATACAGAGACTCAAAGTTGCCGTGCGCACTATATCCCCGGCATCGGCACACCGTTTGACGAAACTTCCGCCGAAAAAATCCAGGGCTTTATAGATAATACCCTCGGTGCCTTCGGCGATGAAATGAAAAGCAAACCCGGGGATATCGGCAAAGATGCCTTTCAGTCCTCAGTGAACGGGGTCAGCGGAAAAGACATCCTGGCACAGACGAAAAATACGCTGCTGACCCCGAAAGGCGTGATCGGAGAGCTGAAAAGTTCCGCCGTAAGCAGCCTGAAAAAGGCGGGTATCGAAGCCACACCCTCACTGCGTGATTCGGAATTTATTGCTTACACCGAATTAACCGGCGCGGATACCCGCCTCAACAGCGCAAAAATGCGCTTTGTGCAATCATGTGAGGACGTTATAAAAGACGGCGGCATTCCGGTGACTTCGATTTCTGTTTCAGTTTTCGGATTTGACCTTGGCGGAGCACTGGCCCGCGAGTTTCTGGATATCCTGCTCGGGGATATCTGCGAAAATAATGATGACAGCGAACCGACTTATCGCAATATTCCGGTTAAGATTGCGTTTGCCGGGTTATTTGACTGCTCGCGGGATTCGCCGCTGAGCAGCGATAACGGGCTGGATTATGCAGCGGCTGCCGTCGCGTGGCTGCCCGGGCCGTTCGCAAAAGTCGTGGGCATGGTGGGGTCAAACTTCGGACGCAAGTATCTTGAGCATATGTCCCCGTTACCGGAGGTTGTCAGCCACTCCCTGCATCTGGTTGCCGCCCATGAACGGCGGCAGTGGAAGTGTGTTTACCGGACCGGCCGGAACAACGAAAAACATCAGGAAATCCTGATGCCCGGGTGCAGTGAGGACATCGGCGGCGGCCTGAAACCCGGAGAGCAGAAACCCAGTGCCGAACTCTCCCGTGTCTCACTGCAAAAAATGTATGAAGCAGCAAGGCAGGCTGACGTTCCTTTTCTTCGTTTAACATCATTAAGAAAGAAATCGGCAACAGTTGCATCATACTTTGATATGAATGACAGAGTGAACGATAAACCGGTCAAAGAATGGGCTGAGAATTATCAGATGAAAGTCGGCATGGAAAAACTCAGCTACAACGCCATGAACCGGCACCTTGACGGGTACTTTGAGTGGCTGGGAAAACAGTTCTATGAATACAAAAGTGAACTCCGCAGGCTTGAAAAAAAGGAATCAGACATACTGACATCCGCAGGTTCGCTTCAGGGGCTGGGTTATACACGAGAGGCCAAACAGGAACTGTCCGATATCAATGGTGCTGTATATTTGCTGAAAAAACACTGGGGCTGGCTGTCAGAGGTATCAAAATCCGCAGATGTTTTGTTAACCCAGGAATATCATCGCCTGCCGCAGATATACAAGGATAATCTAATTATACCAGCGGAAAACAGGGCGAGGAAATTTATAGCGTACGGGACCGCAGGATACGACGGAAAACCGATGCCGTCCGCACAGTGTCCTGACACACCGGAACTTTATGCGTGGTTTTTGCATGATGTCCAGCGGTCAGAGGGCATCAACAACGGATATTTCGCCATACGGTGGATGGAGCCGCGCAATTCATAACACGATGACAGAAATAAAAATAACAGCGCTGTCCGGCTGATGATTATCGCATACGTTCGCTTGCCAGATTATAGACATCACTGCGCTCCCGCTTACCGACGGCCACAACAGCAATAACAAGTGTGTCATCGATGACCTGGTAAACCAGACGGAAGCCGGATGAGCGCAGTTTTATCTTATAACACGCCTTTATTCCCCGTAATTTTGCAGAAGGAATATGGGGATTTTCACAGCATTTTTTCAGTTTTCTGGCAAATTGCTGTTGTATCGTTTTATCCAGTTTTTTCCATTCTTTCAGTGCATCTTCCCTGAACTTAACGGTATAACTCATAAATAACTATCCAGATCAACATCCAGCAGTTTTTGGTTACTGCGTTCAGTAACTAACTTAATCAGTTCCTGGTCATCAAGCGCATCAAGTATTTTTTCGTAAAGCTCCGCCGGAACACAATAAAAAGCAGGCTGATTACGGTTAAGGATAGCGACCGGAAATCCATCACCGGCACTGACTGTAGCCATCGGGTTTTTTTTCAGTTCGCTGACACTGGCACTGGTATCACTTAAAATGATATTAGGCATCATATTCACCACTGAGACTTATTAACAGGTCTTTATAGTAAGTCAAAAAAGACCTGTTAACAAGTCTTTTTATCTTGTCGATCCTTAATGGATACACGCAAATCTATCCATAGCGGTCAGAGCCATCGACAGCACCTGACCATAACGCATTTTTATGCGCGTCAGCGCATGTCAGGCGGCAAAAATTGCCGGTCATCTCTCTGAGGTCAGATAGCCGCCGAAGCCCGGCAGAGCCGGTTGCTGAGTGTTATATCGCACATACCCTCCTCCGCCCTGCCGGAAAAATCGGATACTGAAACGGTTTTTTACTTTTTGATTCCTGCCGAAGGCCGCAGTTAGCCGGGCTTGCCCGGATGTACTGCGCGTTATGCTGCGTTTATGCAGCATTAGGAGGAATAGTTTGCAGGAAGTAAAGCATCTCTTTTCTGAGCGGCGGGAACTGTGTTCCCTGCTAGCGAAGGCAGTATTATTTTTACTGATGGGGTGCGCTTAAAGACGCGCCCCTATCTCCTTTTTTTAAAAGGATGTTTTGTTCAGAAACTAAGAACGAATTTATCCGGACTACAGGGGATCTGTTCGAAGTTAATTGTTTATTTTTAATACCATTCGAAGTTAACAGGTCATTTTTACGCCAAATAAGGTCCGGTACAGGTACGAGTACCGCCTTTCAGGGCAAAAGATATCAGGTAACAGCATAAAAACGGGGGGTTTCCGGTAAAAATCCAGCACAAAAACCGCCGGGTAGGCGGTTATTTCAGAGGCAGGCAACATTAATCGTCCGGAAGATTATCCAGGTAACACTGATACAGCAGCTCCCCCTTCAGCGCCGGGAACTGTGATTTAATCCGTTTTTCCAGTGCATGCACTGTCGCGACAGGGTTTATCTGCTTCCAGCGTTCATAGAGACGCCATGCTTCCCCCGGTGTCTCTTTCTTCGGACGGGAAGCTTCAAGCTGCGCTTTTTTCTCTTTCAGTGCTTTTTCCCGATGATCCTTTTCTCTTTCCAGCTCCTCATCGTCACCGATGACCAGGCGGCGCAGCTTTTTCAGCATTTTTTTCAGGGCGTGGTGGTTATCCAGTGATGCCACATTGGAACGATTCATACGCAGCACATGCCGGGCATAGCGTTTCTGATAGTCCTCCCGCAATCCGTTACGTTCCATCCAGCGCCTGAAGCTCCTGATGATTTTGCGCAGCGTCTCCAGATCAAAACCCAGCCCTTCAAAAAACTCCGGCCGCAGCCAGATGCGCATTGCTTTGTACTGTTTTGTTTCACTGTCAAAAGCACGATGAATAACGATCATTTTTGCCGCCTCCCAGTCATGCAGTGCGTGCAGCACCGGGTCATAACTTTTGCGGCCGTTTTCATACTGGTAAAGCTGACCGCATTGTGCAGCCAGCGCTTCCACTGAGCACATCACCTCAAATACATTCTCGCTCATCGGGTTGTAGTCAGCATTGGCGATCACAGCGAGTGCCAGAACACTCCAGGTTTCACGGCGCTCGGAACGCACGGTGACACGCTGATGACGGATACTGCGCAGCAGATAGATATGCTGATTACGGTTCCAGTCATGCTGGTCCAGCGCGGCGACAAGACGCTTGACAATCGGGAGATTAGGTAATTTACCGTTAAAGACCGGAAAAAAATGACGGTGAACTTTACCCTCATTCTCCTGTTGTTTGTGAAGTATCAGGGAGTCAGACACATGCTCCTGCGCTTATGTTGTGCTGAAGGAGTTGAATTTTGCTCTGCATAACTCTATACTCCCTGTCAGGAAGTTAACATTATTCCTGACAGTATTGATTGATTGAAGGCCCTGATATCTTGCCTCACCGCCAAGTCAGAGAAGATGTCGGGGTTTTTTATTCTCAGGGACAGTTTTGCTGCTGTTATCAGTCAGCTATCTGTTCATCTGCTCTCATCTCATGGCTGTCCGCTTCCCCGGCATAATAGCGTGTCAGCACCTTCTGTATCTCTTTATCAAGCTCATCCTGTAATGCTTTCGGCACACGGTTAAATTCATAACTGAATCCCCTGTCTTTGGCCCGTTTACGCGCATACGTATTTTTGTCATTAAACGTCCGGAGCGGAACAACCACGGCCACGTCCGGTTTGTTTCTGCGCATCAGGTTATCCGTCAGTGCCTTCAGTTCAGACAGAATAATTTTTTTCAGTTCATCCGGGATAGTCTGTCCGTTATTGATGAGCGTATTAACTTTATCGTTCATTTCCTTCAGAAGCGTTTTACGGGAAAGCGCCTCAGATTTGATAAGACTATCGATGAGCAGCAACAGCCGGTAATCATTATGGCCCAGCTCGGACTGAACCGGGAAAAGCGCGATAAGATCGCCGGGTACCGACGCCGCCTGGATTGCCCGCGTCACTTTTGCCGCAGACAACTGCTCTGACGCCGCAATTTCTTTCTGTGACATTCCTTTTTCACGCAGTTGCATAAGACGCAACCCGATCTCCCGCAGGTTATGCTCCTTCGCAGTCTGGATATCCGCGGCCAGCTGCCGGGCATCGTCAGTACTGATTTCGGTATCCGTTACCAGAACGTTTAACCCCACCTGGCACAACAGAGCGGCAGCGCGTCGCCGTGAACCATCCAGTATTTCTGTCTTTCCGTGCGTGCGGTAACCGATGGCCGGGAAGAACTGCTGTAAACTTAATGTCCGCGTGATATCCGTCAGTGACTCCGGGGTCAGCGCACTCTGATCCCGGCCGTTGACCGAAAAGCGGACAAATGTGCGCTCCTCAAGTTCCTCTGCCGGAATATGAACCAGATGAAAGAGTGCAGATTTACCGGATTTGAGAATGAATCTCCGGGACTCAGCGGCTTCTGCCGCCGGGAAAACCGGGGATACCGCACTCAGTGTCCTGCCGATTGTTTTACGTTTAGTTTGCATAGTAACCCCGATTCTGACGCAGGAACTCAATACGATCGAACACTGCTTTGGAAAAATCCTCTACTGCGGCTTTGGCATTTTTCAGCGCTTCCGCACTGCCGATATACGTGGCCGGGTTTGCAGAGATCACCGTATCAAATGACTCGCCGCAGCGCTCAAATCCGTCCAGCCGCGGAAGAGCCACATCGAGCATGTCACCGCCGAAGATCTCTTTGGCCAGACTGTGACACAATTTATGGTCTGTCTTGTTGACCAGTTTGGACATAAAACCAATATTACTGATGAGATTCACCTGCGCTCCTGTCGATTCGATCATGCCGATAAGTTCAGGCAGCCGCGTCAGATACTTCAGCGTGGAGTGGAAATCAACCTGAGCCGGCGGTACCGGTGTCATCAGAATATCAACCGCCGCAATCGCATTGGACAAAAACGCATCCAGGTGAGGGCCGCTGTCAATAAAGATAAAATCATAGTCCTGCCGCAATTTATTAATAATATTTTCCCGCAGCACCGTGTAGATGTTATGCCCCGGCAGGTACTCGTCGCACAGAACTTCCCATTGGGAGGCAATAAACGCATCCTCGATCGACGCCGGGATTACATCAACGCCCTGAACCACCGACGGCAGAATAAAATCACTGAGCAGTTCCTCGCGGGTCACATTCTGCAGCATGGCCTGGGCAGCCGTGGTTTCAACAGAGCCCACCGACTGCTTGTGATCAAGAAACATAGTGGCAGAAGACTGCGGATCCAGGTCAATGACCAGAATTCGCAGATCCTCACAAATCAGGTGCGGATGTGTGCGCAAACCGTGGGCCAGCGAGACCGTGCTGACGGTTTTCGACACACCGCCTTTCAGGTTACCGATAAAGAGTGTGAAGGCCTCCTTATAACGGTCGCGGTATTTCGGCACATTGCGGTGATGGTAAATATCAATGATATTCCGGATACTCATCGCATATTTCTGTGCGGTGCCGGCCTCACGCTTTTCAAATTCATAGCCCTGACTTTCCATTTCACTGACGGCGTAATCCACGCCGGCACGGGTCAGCCGGGGGAGTTTCGCCACCGCCGCTTTTGAATAAACCTGATAATAGGATGTCTCATTGAGCTCTTCCTTCTGCGTCTGAACCTGGGTGGTTAATGACTGCAGAAGCCGGACTGAACGGCCGGCTATTTTATTAAACTGATTATTTTCATTCATCACACCAAACTCCCCGAATGCAGAATTCTGAACTGAATATAATAATCCTACATATCATCAGCATTGTAAACACTTTATACCTGCATTCTTTCACCATTGCAAAGAGCAACTCTATTACTTTGATAATTAATGATTTTGTTAACTATTTCACGCAACTTTCATTCTGAAATCGCCCCAGTTAGTAGATCTAGTAATAAACGCTCATGTAATGTTAGTTTTAGTATTCCATAAAAAAAAACACTAACGCAACAGGAATGATCATTGTTATTTCTGCTTATGTGACGTGAGTGAGCAAAAAAAAGATAAAAATACGGATACGCAAAAATAGACAAGCCGGGCCTATGGACAACATAAAATTAACCGTGTATACAAATAAAAAAATATTTTTAGCTATGGATGAAGAAAATCACACAGAACGTATCAGAAAAAATCAGGGAAGCGATACCCCGGCGAATGCCGGGGACAAAAAAGAGAAACCGATCAGCGGAAGGAAATATCAAAGTGCAGCATAGCGTCAAGGGTGAAAATCCGGGTGTAAATGTCAGTTGACGCCGATTTTTTATGTCCGAGATAAGATTGAATGACTTTTACCGGCACACCGTGAAAAATAAGATGCATGGCAAAACTATGGCGAAGTGTGTGACAGGTGACGGATTCGGTTACTAAAGAAAAACCATCCTCTGCTGCAAGACGTACTGCTTCACGCAACCAGTTACGCACCGTATTGTCACTGCGGACCGGCCAGATCTTATTCTGATTCTTATAGCGCATAGTCGCAAAGTAACTTTTCATCAGCCTCACATACTCTGCATCAAATAACGGTACAGCGCGTTTTTTTATCGCCTGAGGTTTATGCTTTACCGTGATATCCACCGGCTGACGCTGTTTCAGTGTTTTCAGCACAACAAATGGCGTTTCCGTATCAAAATAAAAATCACCTTTAGTCAAAGCCATTATTTCATGAATACGACCGCCGGTATTCCACAGCGTATCAATAAGAGTTCGCTGATGCAGATCCGGAACATACTGCAACAGGCGGTTGATTTCAGGTGCCAGCAAATAGCGCGGGCAATCAAGTTCAGCTGCAATCGCCAGCGTACGCAGCTGACGGGCCCGTTCCAGATGACCGGTTGTCAGCAGGCCGGAACTCTGGCGGCGAAGGGATATCCTGCCGGTCTCCGGCAGATCAGGGAAGTTGTCTGTCATAACAGTACCTTTTTGCCAGTAACAGAAACGATATTAACGATGATTATCGTCATTCATCAGTACGACATCGAGCAGTGTATTAGGGTGATCAGTGTCAAAATATCATTTCACCTCTGAAACGACGGCGGAAACATGCCTCTGTTTTCTGCAGAGCAGGCAGGAAAAGATCTGCGCAGTTTGGTATCAGTACCTTTTTGCCGGTAACAAAGAGGGTATTAACGATAACTATCATAATACGTCAGCACTGCATCGTGCAGTCTGTGACAATGGCCGGAGTCAGAAATAATTTCATCTCTGAAACAATGATCGGAATACGTTTCTGCTTTCCGGCAGAGACAGTAAAAAAGATCGGTGAAATTGCTGTCAGTTTCTTTTCATCGGTAACGGAAATGATATTAACAATGATTATCATAATACATCCGTTTTTATAGCATGCGGTGTATTACAGCGCCCGGTGTCAGAACATCATTTCATCTCTGAAACGACAGCCGGAACACGTCTCTGCTTCTCTGCTGAGACGGTAAAAAGGATCCGCAGAATTCGGTATTATGGTATTTATACCGTAAAACCGCAATAATAAGCAGGCTTATGTTACAGCCATACGACTGTACTTATCCATATATAGTATGAGCCACACAGTCAGGCACAACATACTGCCAACCGGCAATAAATCTGCCGCCGATCAGCCATTGCGGAAAATGACAGTAAACCGCAATAATGAAAAATACATGATGATGTTCAAAAAACAGACAGCGCACGACGAATCAGGTGCGTTTTTTTTGCTGAAGGTAATATGAAAGCATGGGAAGATACGAAAACGTCTTACAGGTGCTACTAACGCGATTAAATAACGACAGGGAGAATGCGGTGACAAAAGCGTGACAGAGATCACTGCCTGTAACCGCAAAACCGGGCGGGTCAGACTGCAATTAAAAAATAAATAAAAGTATGACTGATGTGATCAGCAATGTGATTAATATAATTTTGGAAAGGGATTGCGGGGTTTCTGATGATTCAGCCACCGGCACCACCGGATTATAAATCGGCTGAATATTCTGCGGTTCCGGCGAATAACCGTTATTTTCAATACGGCGCCGGAAAATATAATTGATAAGCTCCTGTACCTGCACCGCTGTCAGGGGAGTTTGTACCTGAATCTTATAAGAATCCTGAGCGTACTCTTTAAGTATGATTAATTCTTCCGGTTTCAGTATTTGTTTCAGTGCCGACTGCATCGTATCCAATGTCATATTACTCCGCCCGGCCAACATAGTACGGGCCTGAAGCAGAGCAACCAGATGGGGATACACACCGGATGGAATTAACGCTGCGCTTTTACTGCCTGATATTTTCAGCAAAGACTGCCAGATTTGTTCTTCCGGGTTTTTTGTTATATCAGCCAGTGCAGAAACTAACTGACTAAGAAAATGATGTCCGGCCTTCTGTATATACAGGCCGGAATTTATGACTGCACTGCCTTTAATCAGAGAACTGCTGTCAGGTGTCTGCTGTAACAGCATCAGGACGTCTTTTATCTGCTCACGGCTTAGCTGGCTGAGTGCTGTATAACCGTATTGTGCCCGGATAAAATCTCTGACAACTGAACTGTTTTTTCCCTGTCCCATCAGCTCGGTTAATTGTATTAATTGCAGAGAATAAGTACGATCGCGGCCGCTGACCCCGAGTCTCTGAATAATATTTTTTTCTACCTCAGCAAAATGCCGGGACAATAAAGGTGCATTATTCCGGATCCCTGCTTCCTGCTTTATCTGTGACCATAAGTCAGCCTGCCGGAGTTTTGTCAGCGATGCCAGCTGCGTTATCAGTCTTTCAAGAACCGCACGTTGTTCTCCTGACAATGGCTGTTTGTCTGACACCACATTCAGCGGTTCCTCACCTGAAAGCGGAAGCTGAGAATTAGAAATATTAGGTAACATCAGCTTGTGACCCTTCCGTTATATGCGGGATGACAGAATAAGCTACCTGATCAAGGATCGCTTTACAGACTGAAAATGTAACAACAATTCTGACAGACTGCCCGGTAAAAATGATTTCAGAAAAAAAACTTTACATATTATACGTATAAAGTGAAACATTTGATTAAGAGTATAAAAATAACGCCTTAAATAATAGTAGCTTACACATATAAAACCCACAAAATTTACAATTTGTAACCTATTGTCGCGCTCAGACATATATTTCAGGGAAAATTCTTAGAAAACATGTATTTTTAACTTATTATGATAATCAAATTGACATAACCCTATAATCCGATTGCATTTTAGTGAAAAGCTTCACAACATCACTCGTCAAAAAATAGAATTTTTATATAAATCAATGTATTATTACAGTTTTACAAATAAACACTAAAACAATACCCTGTTGATCTTTAGTTATTTTTACCTAAAATACTCCTCATAAACGTGATTTTGGAGTAAAAAACCATTTTCTTCGTTTTTTTGTGTAAAAATTATTCTTGTGAACCTCAAATGACAGATGACGGTTTACCGGAAATAATCATCTTACTTTTAATATTAAGAATAATCCTATTATATAAGGATGTTATAACTATGTCACCCCGGCAAAAAAAACAACGTACCGAATCAACTTTTTCATTGAATGAAGAAGTCGGATTTCTGATACGAAAACTGAGAGCATCCAGAAAAATGAGCGGTGAACAACTCGCTCAGATTGTCGGAATAAGTCAGCAGCAGATATCACGTTACGAGAATGGAAAAACAAAGCTGACAATTGACCAGTTAGAAGTTATTTCTACTGCTTTTGATATGAGTATATGGCGATTCATGAACATATTGCAATTTAATTCATACATTGAAAAAGAAAATTGCCGAAATCAAATAAGAAAATAAAATGTAATCACCAACGCCTCTCTCTCTGATGAGATAACATAATAATTTTATCGTACACGAATAAAATTATTACACTTGAAAATCACCACCATTCGGTTTGTATATCATGAATAAAAATAATGTAATGAATCAGGTGCCGGTAAATATTACCTCAAGAGTCGGAAGAAGGATAAAAGAAATGAGGGTACACAGAAATATGTCAGTAAAAAAACTGGCTGATATGCTGTATGTATCAAAGAACACTATTCACTCCTATGAAAGCGGTAATGATCAGATCAGTATTGATGCAATACACAAACTAAGCTTTCTTTTCAATTGTAATATAAATGATTTCTTTACCGAATCACTTGTCACCAATCAGAATAATGATATTAAAAATAACAATGAAATATCACAAATGATTATCAATTACTTTAGATCAGAGTCATTTATGAAAATGATGTAGTTATACTTAATAAAAATGACATCATAGACTGTTAAAACAAACCCATACCATTATTACATTTTACGACAGCATCAGAAAAAATTCAGACCCTGGCTTATTATTATGTAAAAGTCATTCCGGATAACGCCATGACATAAAAACCCTATAAATTACATATAGTTATATTGGCATGATGTACATGTAAAATAGTAATGGCTGAAAATAGATATTTTCATTTTAAGGCAGTGAAATGGAATATAAAATTAATAAAGTAATAAACTTCCGGGATGATGACGGCAAAATATGGAGTTCACTGAGCCCTGATAAATCGGTAAGATTGTCCATAATACCAGCAAAAATACTGAGTTATCTTCTTGAAAACAGCAAAACTATTGTAAAAAGAAATGATTTGTTAGATGACATCTGGAATAAAAACGGACTTCAGGCATCAAATAATTCACTTTCTCAAAACATATCGATGCTGCGTAAAATTTTACAGGATATGGGGGCTGATAGTGATATCATCGTCACCATTCCAAAAGTAGGACTACGGATACATGAATCAGCGATCGTTGAAATTGAGCAGGGTTCATCATCAACGTCAGATACGGCTAAAGATAAACCTGCACCCACCTCCCTGTTAGTGGCCAATAAAAATAAAATAAGAGATGTTTCCATTGTTGTTTTGATCATAATATTAACATTCCTAATCTTATTTTTTTTGCAGCGCAATGGAACTGATAATGATTTTTATTTTGAAAAAGAACAATTATATTTAATGGGGAATATTGATAGCTGCTACGTTTATACTATCAAAAAACACTCTACTGAATATAATGAAGCAAATATGAAAATTGCCAGTCAGGTAATAAATAAACATATTCCATGCATAAAAAACTCGTCATTCATATTTCAGGCTGATGATAATAAGCTTTACAATGATACAGGGAAAGTTTTTATAAGCAGATGTATTACATCAACACCTGAAGGGAAGACATTCTCATCCTGCCAGGACATATATTTCAATGAATACCAATAAAAAAAACACACTGTTTCTTATTATTATAAGCATTATACCTTTGATAAGTTCCATACTCTTTATTTTTATTGATTACTCTCATTTTTTCAAAAGGTCAGTCAGTATTTCATGTATGTCACATTACTCAGCCCCCTTGCTTCCCGGTAATATCAGTATAAGAAGCAATATCACCATAGATTTAAGAAAAAACAATACGGGTTCACTTTATATATCAGGAGTACTGGAGAAAAAACAAGGTGATACTGAACAGAGTAAGACCAGCAGTGCGATTCTGAGAGAAATCGAGTTTGACTACTCGATTGAAGATAACGGATTTATATCAATCTACAACACAGAGGTCTATCATCTTGCTTCGGATAAAATCTCAGATGATTTTTTCAATTCAAACGTGTTTGATTTGTCACTTCCTAACAGGAAAGTAAAAATTAAGAAAATTAATAATTCGTGGTTATTAAGTACACCATTCTCACCGATTATGATGTGTGTTAATAAAAATTAAAGACCTGTACAGAGCAGCCGGACTTTATATTTGTCCGGCTGGCTGCACTCTATTTTTACATTCAGTAACCTGAGTGTTGTTCTTATTCATATTTGCTCATTTTATTGTAAATGTTTTTTTCCTGTTAAAATAAAATACCAGGGGATGTAACGATTTATATTCATGATTATATTCTCCTCCCCTTCGTGTAAGTCAGAAAATGGCACATCACCCTACGTATAATTACCTTATCAACATATAACGTTATGCCGGACTGTTGTTTAAAGCAGAAAGAATTTCACTCTTTTTTCCCGATAGCGTTTACCTGAAGCCGTGATTAAGGCTGTCATAGTCCAAAATAGGTCAGAATGTTATCGCTTATCCGGCTATGTGATTTTGTGTAAATCATTAATAATACGACTCATTGAATATAGATTGAGTCGATTATTGTGAATGGGATTTATACACCGGAAGGGACTGTCAATAAAGATGCACTGTGGGCTAAATATCAGTATTTAATCCGCTATGAGGCATTAAAATTACAGGCTAAACTTCCCGGTAGTATTGAGCTCGATGATTTGATTCAGGCTGCGTCAATAGCTTTTATGCATGCATTGGATCAATACGATAAAAATAAAGGTATTGCACTTAGTACATACCTGGCCAACCGTATTCGCTGGGCACTGATTGATGAGTTACGGGAAAATGATTGGGTTCCCAGACGAGTCCGGGCAAACAGCCGTGAAATATCATCAGTTATTTCCCGTCTGGAACAAAAACAGGGACGAATTGCGACTGAAAGTGAAATCGCAGAGGAGATGGGAATTTCATTAGATGAATACCATCAGATGCTGATTGACAGTAATACAAGTCAGATTTTTTCTCTTGATGAATTACAGGAGGAATATCCGGACAGTATTGATGAGATATCCTCTCAGCAGGAGTTTACCGATCCGGCGCAAAGCTTAATGGCCCAAAGTTTAACTGCGCAGATTAGCGATAGTATAAAAAATCTTCCTGAACGGGATCAATTGTTACTTTCGCTATACTATCAGCAAGAGTTAAACATGAAAGAAATAGCACTGATTTTAGGTATAAGCGAGGTCAGGGTCAGCCAGTTACACAGCCAGGCAATAAAGAGATTACGTGCTTATTTGTCACCAGATGCGTAATTTTATCATTTTTAGCTTAAAATCGGGAAAAAATTTCATATAATTAATCATCAGTAAATTAAAAAGTAGTTTTTTATATTATAACTTTTTTATAGATAAGTTTTAACCCTAAAGAGCACAATGTTAACACGTTGATTTTTAAAGGGTTTATGTTTTTGCTGCTTTTATTTTCGGCAGAAAAAATATAGGTGTACGTAAGTTTTGTTTATAACTGCACCAAACCAGGTAATTATCTCTTATTGTAGATAAGTTCGTATAAATGCTTGCATAACCCTATGCCCGCTAATAATCTTAATCAGGCCTTATCTGGTCAATATTATTTGCGTGTATTCTCATACAGGCTTATTTAATGATTTATTCTACTACATTTAATTACCTTTAGAGTTGGACATAATTATGAGTTATAACGAACATTTGCAGAACATCCATGATATGAACTTATCTTATTTACTCCTGGCTCAGCGACTTATCAGAGATGATAAATTAGCAGCCGGCTTTCAGCTCGGTCTTGATGAAGATACTATTGAGATAATAAAAGATTTGTCACTGCCTCAACTCATTAAGCTTTCTTCTATTGGTCAGTTAATTTGCCGGTTACGTGTAGACAACGATGCTGTTATTGATTGTCTGACAAAGGATTCCCGTATTGATGCACTTCAGCGCATTCATACCGGAATTATTTTATCGACAGAGCTTCTTGATTCTCTGTCAGAACAAGATATTTCTGTACAATAAAACGGAAGGAATACCTTATGTCAGATAAAAGTATTTTACATGAAATGAGAGAAGTGAATATTGCGATAGAATTAATTTCTCTCGGCGCACGTATGCAGGTATTAGAAACTGAAACCAGTCTGAGCCGCAGACGTTTATTACGCCTGTATAAAGAACTTAAAGGGTGTTCGCCTCCGCGGGGATTACTTCCGTTTTCACCGGATTGGTTTATGGCATGGGAGCATAATGTTCATTCTTCCATGTTCTACAATATTTATTTATATCTGCAAAAATCCCGGGCCGGCAGTGCTATTGAAAATACACTGAAAGCATACAAGCTTTACCTGGAACAATGCTCAGATGATACCAATGAGAAACCTGTTCTTGGTTTAACCCGGGCATGGACATTAATCCGTTTTATCGGATGTAATATGATCACGCACACAAAATGTTGCAGTTGCGGCGGCTCATTTATCGTCACAACAGAACAGAGTGACAGATTATTTACCTGCAGCCTTTGCTCTACACCATCCAGAGCAATAAAAAGAAGTCACGTAAAAGGTATATCTTCTGCCCCGGTTTCCGCATCAAATGAAAACATTTAAAAAATCACGCTATATAACGACTAACGCATCACCGAAAGCTGATGCGTTAGTCTCTTTTTATTTTATAAACAAAGATACTCTTATTTTCAGGTAATTAAGGAGTCGCTGTGCTTGTTATTCTAGGATACATCATCATTATTGCCACTGTGTTTGGTGGATTTGTTCTATCCGGCGGTAATCTGAGTGTTCTTTATCAGCCGACAGAACTTCTTATTATCGGCGGAGCCGGTGTCGGTGCATTCGTTGTCGGTAATAACAGCAAAGTTATTAAGAGTACACTGCAGTCATTTCCGCGCTTACTCCGCGGGTCTAAGTACAGTAAAGATCTGTACATGGATTTAATGGCCATGATTTTCCTTCTGTTAACGAAAAGTCGTCAGAACGGGTTAGTCGCACTGGAAAATGATATCGAAGATCCGCAAAACAGCCCTATCTTCACCGCCTATCCGCGCCTCATGGAAGACTCCGTATTAATGAATTTCCTCGTCGATTATCTGCGCCTGATGATCAGCGGAAATATGAATGCATTCGAAATGGAATCATTAATGGATGAGGAAATCGAAACCCGTGAACATGAAGATGAAGCATCCGCCAGTACGCTGAATGTGATGGGTGATGCCCTCCCTGCTTTTGGTATCGTTGCCGCCGTTATGGGTGTGGTAAACGCACTGGCTGCCGCTGACCGCCCTGCGGTGGAAATGGGTGAGCTGATTGCACACGCAATGGTGGGAACATTCCTCGGTATTTTATTAGCTTACGGCTTTGTTTTACCACTCGCATCGCTGCTGCGTCAGAAAAGTGCAGAACACACAAAGCTGCTGCAATGCATCAAAGTCACGCTGTTATCCAGTCTGCATGGTTATGCACCTCAGATAGCTGTTGAATTTGGCCGTAAAACCCTGTTCTCAACAGAACGCCCGAGCTTCGATGAGCTCGAAGAGCATGTCCGTCAGGCCAAACAACCTTCCGCCGGTACCACATCCACAACGGAAAATCCGTCATGAGTAAAAAGTCGGCTAAGATTGTTGTTGTTAAAAAATCAAAAGGTCACAGCGGTGGCGGGCACCATGGTGGTTCATGGAAAATTGCCTATGCCGATTTTATGACGGCCATGATGGCATTCTTTCTGGTCATGTGGCTGTTATCCAATTCATCACCGCAACAACGCAAACAAATAGCAGATTACTTTAAAACCCCTGTCAATATTGCCGTCGCCAATGGCGACAAAGACAGCCTCAGCAGCAACGTTATTCCGGGCGGCGGCGGCGACGATATGATGAAACAGGATGGTGAAGAATTTCAGCATGATATTAATCGTGACAAAGATGATTTAAGTGATCTCCAGGAAAAAATAGAAGAGTTAATTGAAGTTGATCCCCGTCTGAATGCGTTTAAATCGAACCTGTTATTACGCCTCACAGACAGTGGTTTATTAATTCAGATTATCGACAGCCAGGATCGCCCGATGTTTAAACTGGGCAGCAAAAAGCCGGAGGAATATATGGTGCATATCCTTCAGGCTCTGACGCCGGTATTCAATGATATTCCGAACCGTCTGACTCTCACCGGTCATACCGACTCCATTCCGTTTGCCAACGGTGAAGTCGGATACAGTAACTGGGAATTGTCATCAGACAGGGCCAATGAATCCCGCCAGGTTCTGGTTAACGCAGGACTGCACAGAGATAAAGTGCTGCAGGTAATCGGCATGGCAAGCAATATGGGAACGGATGAAACTCAGCCTGACTCAGCGTTAGACCGGCGTATGACAATACTTGTTGTCTCAAAAAGTAAAGAGAATCAAATCCTGCTGGATGATTCCATTATCAGGCATGTTGCCATCGATGAGAATGCTAACCGTATACAACCGCCGTTAAATATTGTGCCGGAACCGGCGCCTGCGCCGATCACTGCGCCTGTTTCTGTTCCTGTCCCGGTACCTTCCGCGTCGGTATCAGCGCCGCCTTCGGCGCCTGTTTCCGTTCCTGTTCCTGTTCCTGTTTCGGAGCCGGCCCCGGCACCGGAACAAGTAACGGCACCGGAAACGGCACCGGCTCAGAACACGACCCCGGATTCTAACTAATCTATTAATGTCAGGAAATAAGATGGATTTCAGCGATTTTTATCAGACATTTTTTGAAGAAGCTGATGAGCTTCTGGCAGATATGGAGAAGCATCTTTTAGAACTGGATTATGCCTCTCCGGATACTGAAAGCCTGAATGCTATCTTCCGGGCTGCACATTCAATCAAAGGCGGGGCCGGTACGTTCGGATTTACCGTTTTACAGGAAACAACCCATATTCTGGAAAACCTTCTGGATGATGCCCGGTGCGGTGAACTGGCACTGACCAGCGGAATTATAGATTTATTTCTGGAGAGCAAGGATATTATGCAGGATCAACTGAATGCTTATAAGTCTTCACAGGAACCTGACCAGGAAAGCTTCAAATATATTTGTGCCGCTTTACGTCAGATGGCTGAAGATGCAAAACAACAGACAGAGACTCCTGCATCCGGCACCGCCCCGGAACCGGCTGACGACATCCCTGAGAGCGAAAAGACAACGGCCGCAGCTGAAGATAAACAGGCCGGAAACGACGGAAACGTATTATCCGTCGAACTGCGTAATATAAAAGAAACAGAATACCAGCTGTTACTGGATGAGCTGATGTTGATGGGGAAAGTGGAAAACCCGCAACACAACGACAGTCTTTTAACACTGGAACTGACCACACATGAGTCAATACAGGATATTGAAGCGGTATTATGTTTCCTGCTCGACAGTGAGCAAATCGTGATAAAAAATCACGAAAAAGCCGCTGAAGACGCGATTGAAAAAGCGCCGGAAGAGACAAAAACAGAGGTGCCGGAAACCAGCCCCGTGTCAGCGCCTGCCGCAGCAGCAGCGCCGCGAAAAGAAAGGCCGAAACCAAACAGAACGCCGGCACCCGCATCCGAATCCGGCAGTATCCGTGTTGCTGTCGATAAGGTCGATCAAATCATCAACCTGGTCGGTGAACTGATTATTACCCAGTCAATGCTCAGCCAGCTCTCTGCAAATTTAGATCCCGCCGTCCATGATGAGCTGATCTCCAGTATTGCTCAGCTGGAACGTAATGCCCGTGACTTACAGGAATCGGTCATGTCTACGCGGATGATGCCGATGGAGTATGTCTTCAGCCGCTTCCCGCGTCTGGTTCATGATTTGGCCGGTAAATTAAACAAACAGGTTGAGCTCACGCTTATCGGGGGATCCGCCGAACTGGATAAGAGCCTGATTGAGCGCATTATCGACCCGCTGACACATCTGGTACGAAACAGCCTCGACCACGGTATTGAACCGATGGAAGTCCGCCGTGCGTGCGGTAAACCTGAACAGGGAAGACTGACACTGTCTGCGGAACATCACGGCGGTAATATCATCATTGAAGTGATTGATGACGGTGCCGGCCTTAACCGTGAAAAAATTCTCGCCCGTGCTCATGCCCAGGGTTTGCAGACCAGTGACAATATGCCGGATGAAGATGTCTGGATGCTGATTTTTGCCGCCGGTTTTTCCACGGCTGAAAAGGTCACCGATGTATCAGGACGCGGCGTGGGAATGGATGTGGTCCGCCGTAATATCCATGATATGGGCGGGCATGTTGAAATTCACTCGGAACAGGGCAAGGGATCGAAGATCCGTATTATTCTTCCGCTGACACTGGCGATTCTCGACGGTATGTCGATTCGTGCCGGTGATGAAATCTATGTCCTGCCGCTCAATACCGTAATGGAATCATTACTGCTCAGCGAGGCCGCAATCTACAACATGGCCGGTGGTGAGCGGGTATTGCAGGTCCGTGAAGAGTATCTGCCGCTTATTGAACTGCACAAAGTATTTGATATCTCCGGACAGCCGAATGATATCAATGAAAGTATTGCCGTCATTGTTCAGAGCGCCGGAAACCGCTATGCACTGCTGGTTGATCAGCTTATTGGTCAGCATCAGGTGGTCGTTAAGAATATGGAAAAAAATTACCGCAAAATCCCGGGTATCTCTGCCGCGACAATTCTGGGTGACGGAAGTGTTGCGCTGATTCTGGATGTCGCCGTTCTGACAGGATTGTCAAAAAATAAATAATGATCTGCACTTTTTTCAACCCTTTTACTGAGAACGAGAAAAATGAACTTTTCTAATTCAGAACAAGATATTACAAGCGACAACCATGGCCAGGAATATCTGGTCTTCCGGTTGGGCTCAGAAGAGTATGGTATTGAGATTTTAAAGGTCCAGGAAATCCGCGGCTATGACCGTGTCACCCGGATCGCCAATACCCCGGCTTTTATCTCCGGTGTGACAAACCTGCGCGGTGCAATTGTCCCGATTGTTGATTTGCGTGTGAAGTTTCAGCTGCCTTCTGCTGAGTTTAATGAAAATACCGTTGTTATTGTGCTGAACCTCGGCACCCGTGTTGTCGGTATTGTGGTTGATGGTGTTTCTGATGTGCTGTCGCTGACAACAGAACAAATCAAACCGGCACCGGATTTCACTGTCACATTATCAAGTGAATATCTGCTGGGCTTGGGCGCTCTCGATGAGCGGATGCTGATTTTGGTGGACATTGAAAAACTGCTGAACAGCGAAGAGATTGAACTGGTTGATAAAACAATTGATTTGGCTGGCTGATTAATCACCGGTCGTTTTCGATAACGCCTCGTTATTTTGGCTCAAAGTGCATTTCCGGAACACCATCCTGCCTGAATGCCTTTGGGTCTTTTTTTATCTTCAGAAAATACCTGCCTTTCGGTATTCCCTTCACGGTGTGACAGCCGGTTCGCAGGATCAAAAAAGCCCGGCATAATACGATGCCGGGCTTATTGATATCAGGACAGATTAACGCAGCAGAGTCAGAACGTTCTGCGGAACCTGGTTTGCCTGTGCCAGAACAGTA
>NZ_JAODZS010000038.1:0-44007 GCF_029835375.1 Morganella sp. GD04133
CCTCGAGTCAAGCAATAATTTCTTATCTGCCGTTCTCTTTTTTCCTGCCGGACCGCGTGTTAGCGCGTTGTTCCGTGTCAGTGGAGGTGCATTATAGGGAGTCGCTTTCAGAAGACAAGTGTTAATTTTATATTTTCTGACTGTTTGCTGCATTCCCCAGCAAAACCCCTGCTTATACCGGGTTACACACAAAGTTATCCACAGGTGGTAAAAAATCACAAAATTCACAAGCAACACGCAAACGTTTGCGTTACAATCTGCTGCATTCGTGTACCGTTGCTTTTTACTCCGGGTTTTGAAATCTTATGAGATACACCGATTTCACCTGCAACCTATTGTCATCTATTCGTTGAATTCAAGGGATCCAAACTCATGCAACAGCTTCGCCCAATCCGTCGCGCTCTGCTCAGTGTCTCTGACAAAACCGGCATCACTGAATTTGCGCAGGCTCTTTCCGCCCGTGGTGTTGAATTGTTATCAACCGGTGGTACTGCCCGCCTGCTGGCTGACGCCGGTCTGCCGGTGACTGAAGCCTCCGATTACACCGGTTTTCCGGAAATGATGGACGGACGTGTAAAAACCCTGCATCCGAAAGTACACGGCGGGATCCTCGGCCGCCGCGGCACCGATGATGAAATTATGGCGAAGCATCAGATTTCCGCTATTGATATGGTGGTTGTGAATCTCTATCCGTTTGCGGAAACCGTGGCAAAACCCGGCTGCACATTGGAAGACGCGGTTGAAAATATCGATATCGGCGGGCCGACCATGGTGCGCTCCGCCGCGAAGAACCATAAAGATGTGGCGATTGTGGTAAAAAGCAGTGACTACAGCAATATCATTGCTGAGATGGATGCCGGACAAAACAGCCTGAGTTTCGATACCCGTTTTGACCTCGCCATCAAAGCCTTTGAGCATACAGCGGCTTATGACAGCATGATCGCCAACTATTTCGGTCAGAAAGTCAAACCGTACTTCGGCGATACCACTCAGCCTTCCGGTCAGTTCCCGCGTACCCTGAATCTCAACTTCATTAAAAAACAGGATATGCGCTACGGCGAAAACGGCCACCAGAATGCCGCCTTCTATATAGAAGAGAATATTCAGGAAGCCTCCATCAGTACTGCTGTACAGTTACAGGGCAAAGCCCTCTCTTATAATAATATTGCTGATACAGATGCAGCCCTTGAATGTGTAAAGCAGTTTGATAAACCGGCCTGCGTAATCGTCAAACATGCCAACCCGTGTGGCGTAGCCGTTGCCGATACTTTACTGACCGCCTATGACAATGCCTTCAAAACTGACCCGACCTCCGCATTCGGCGGTATTATCGCCTTTAACCGCGAACTGGATGCCAAAACGGCGGCTGAAATTATTGAACGTCAGTTTGTAGAAGTGATTATTGCCCCGTCCGTCGCGGAAGATGCGCTGCCGGTTCTCGCGGCAAAACAGAATGTCCGCGTGCTGACCTGCGGTCAGTGGCAGCATCCGGTTGCTGCCCTTGATTTCAAACGGGTGAACGGCGGCCTGCTGGTGCAGGATCGCGATCTCGGGATGGTCGGCGATAACGACCTGAAAGTGGTCAGTAAACGTCAGCCGACAGAGCAGGAGCTGAAAGATGCCCTGTTCTGCTGGAAAGTGGCGAAGTTTGTTAAGTCCAATGCCATTGTTTATGCGAAGAATAATATGACCATCGGCGTGGGTGCCGGTCAGATGAGCCGTGTTTACTCCGCGAAAATTGCCGGGATCAAAGCCGGTGACGAAGGACTGGAAGTGGCGGGATGCGCCATGGCCTCCGATGCGTTCTTCCCGTTCCGTGATGGAATTGACGCAGCCGCCGCTGTCGGTATTACCTGCGTGATCCAGCCGGGCGGCTCTATCCGTGATGATGAAGTCATTGCGGCGGCAGACGAACACAATATCGCGATGATTTTCACCGGCATGCGCCATTTCCGTCATTAATACCCGGAGCTGACTTATGAATATCCTGATTATCGGTAATGGCGGACGCGAACACGCGCTGGCCTGGAAAGCTGCACAATCCCCGCTGGCAGCCAATGTTTATGTCGCGCCCGGTAATGCCGGTACCGCACAGGAACCAAACCTGACCAATGTGGATATCAGCGCGACAGATATTGACGGTCTGGTCGCGTTTGCCCGTGCCAATAATATCGGCCTGACGATTGTCGGCCCGGAAGCCCCGCTGGTACTGGGTGTGGTTGATGCATTCAATGCCGCCGGTCTGACTATCTTCGGCCCGGCCAAAGGTGCCGCGCAGCTGGAAGGCTCCAAAGCATTCACCAAAGATTTTCTGGCGCGTCACCATATCCCGACAGCGGACTATCAGAACTTTACTGAGGTTGAACCGGCACTGGCTTATCTGAACAAAACCGGTGCGCCGGTGGTGATCAAAGCTGACGGCCTGGCGGCCGGTAAAGGTGTGATCGTCGCCATGACCCTGAAAGAAGCACAGGACGCGGTACATGACATGCTGGCCGGTAATGCTTTCGGTGATGCCGGGCACCGCATTGTGATTGAAGAGTTCCTGACCGGCGAGGAAGCCAGTTTTATCGTCATGGTGGACGGTAAGAATGTGGTGCCGATGGCGACCAGCCAGGATCACAAACGAGTCGGTGATAATGATACCGGCCCGAACACCGGCGGCATGGGCGCTTACTCCCCGGCACCGGTAGTGACCGATACCGTTCATCAGCGGGTGATGGAAAAAGTGATTTACCCGACCGTTGAAGGCATGGCGGCGGAAGGTCATACCTATCAGGGCTTTTTATACGCCGGGCTGATGATTGATGAACACGGCGAGCCGAAAGTGATTGAATTTAACTGCCGCTTTGGTGACCCGGAAACCCAGCCGATTATGATGCGGTTACAATCAGATTTGGTTGAGCTCTGCCTTGCCGGTGCACAGGGAAAACTGGCCGGTAAAACGTCACAGTGGGATCCGCGTCCGGCGCTTGGTGTGGTGATGGCAGCCGGTGGTTATCCGGGTGATTACCGCAAAGGTGATGTGATCAGCGGACTGGATGTTCAGGAAGAAGACTGCAAAGTCTTCCAGGCCGGAACGGCGCTGAAAGAAGGTGCGGTTGTCACTGACGGCGGCCGGGTGTTGTGTGTGACGGCACTGGGTGAGGATATTGCTCAGGCGCAGAAGCAGGCTTATGCCGCACTGAAACACATTCATTGGGATGATGCATTTTCCCGCAGTGACATCGGTTACCGTGCCATTGACCGCCTGAATAAGTAAACGGCGTTAATAACCTGCGGGAGATTTACAGTGAATCTTCCGTAGGTTCCCATTTACAGAAGTTATCATTTGCCGCCAGCAGTATTTCCCGTCCTTCCGGTGAATCCAGCCATGCAATGTAGATAGGTGATGCACTGCTGCGCTGACGCTTCGCCAGGAACCGCTCTGTTTCCGCATCAAATTCAATATACGATTTATTACCCTGGCAATCCGTGACATAGTTGTCACGCCACTGCCCCTGCTTCAGCCGGATATCACCGACCACCAGTGCGCTGTTAAGCATCAGCTGCCTGTCAGCCACAAAGGTCATCCGCGTGATTTCATCCGTGGTCAGCGGGGATTTATGCCCGTCTTTATCACGCTGCATAAAGATGGTATTGCCCTCGTGATCCAGCCGTATCTGTTCAGAGAAACCGTTATCACCCAGATATTCTGCGCGGATCTGCCAGAGCCTGCCCCTGCGGTATTCATAAACGGTGACGACAGTCTGCTGTCCGCTGCGGTAAGGACTGAAAACACTCATCAGGACACGGGGTTGGTTGTCGGCGTTGAGACGCCACATTCTGACAGCGCCGTCATCCGCGATATAGCCGGATGCGCTGAAGGGAGGAAACTCAGGCTGAACAGAGCAGGCGCTGAGCAATGAGCCAAAACCCAATGCAAGCAGCCCCTGTCTGATCAACAAAAGGGGACGAAATCCCCCTCTATCAATCTGTTTTTGCAACGCAATTATTTTACTGCGTCTTTCAGTGCTTTACCGGCAGTGAAAGCAGGCACGTTTGCTGCTGCAATTTTGATTTCTTTACCGGTCTGCGGGTTACGGCCAGTACGCTCTGCACGATGGTTAACTTTAAAAGTACCGAAGCCAACTAATTGTACAGCATCGCCTTCTTTCAGAGAGTCAGTGATGGCCGCCAGAGTTGATTCCAGCGCTGCTTTAGCTTGTGCTTTAGACAGCTCTGCTTTTTCTGCGATAGCATCAATCAATTGAGTCTTATTCATAAAATATCCTTACAGTGTGTTTATCGTTTGCAAAGCATCGAGTGCGTCGGATGTGCCTTTTGACAGCCCTGATACACGCGCCCCGATAGCCACTTCTTTTCGCCCCCCACTGTAGACCAGAGACGGGGCAAATGTGAAGCCTTTAACACCGGCATTTATAGGCTTAAATCACGTTTTTTGATTTAATCGCCTAAACTAACGCCAATATTGCTGATCCCCGCATCACGGAGATCGGATTTCAAGCCTTTTATCAACTCAATATCGCGCTCTTCGCAGGCGGCCAATAAGCGGTAAATTTCCCACTGAATGTCCCACTCTTCTTCCACGGCGGGCAATTCATTTAATTCGTCGTCGGACATTTCGCGTCCGGCGTGTGTCATTTCCAGTACCGCGACAGTGCCGACAGAAATCTCACTGACCGCAATCGCATGCTCCAGTGTTTCCCCGCTCAGGCGGGTATGGATAAGCTCACTGAGTGCCGCGCAGGCATCAATCGCCGGATACACACCGTAAATATCATAGTTATCTGCATCAGGGATGACATCTTCCAGCTTTTCCAGCTGGTTATCAAAGTTCACTTTTGCGTCTTTGACGGTCAGGATTTCCCAGATGAGATCCAGAATACGCCGGTAAAGCGATGGATCGGTAAACCCGGTCTGCTGACAAAAAACGGCATAATTCGGGTACATTCTCTCGCACAGACAGGCCGTGAAAGTGAGATGCTGCCAGCTTTCCAGTTTTTCCAGCCGTAAGTGGATCGGGTTCTTTAACATTCCGCTTTACTCGTTACTCTGATGTGAGCCGCAGTTTACCTGAAAATCCATGATATCCACATCTTTACGTGGAAAATCGGGAAATTTCTGTTTCAACCGGACAAAAAATGTTCGATTTGAGGCAATACCATCAGCCCAGCGGGTCGGTTCCGGCAGGCGGTAACCGCGTGTCAGGGCTTTTACCCAGGTCAGCGCGGTATTGATGCTCATATGATGACCGGGGGAAATGAACAGCGGATTACAGCGGTTTTTGCTGCGCCAGACCCAGCCGAGCGGCTCACCGTTGTCTGTCAGCAGTGACTGCGCCCCTGCCTCTTCCGCCAGCGGTTCAAATGTGCCGCATAACCGGCTTTTGGCCACACCGATGGCGGGTAAGTCCAGCAACACCCCGAGGTGACCGGCAACACCGAGACGGCGGGGATGGGCACGGCCCTGCCCGTCCACCAGCACCAGATCCGGTTTTAACGTCAGTTTCTCCCACGCGGCAAGGGCAGCGGGAATTTCACGGAAGGAGAGCAGCCCCGGGATATAGGGCAGTTGGGTGGGAATACGGGCGGTCTGATACTCCGCCACTTCCAGCTCAGGCCAGGTGAGGATCACCACAGCAGCCCGGGTGATGTTTCCCCCGTCCTCAAAGCCGACATCCACCCCCGCAATATAGCGGGGATTGAGAGGTACATCCTGCAAACTGACCTGTTGTGCCAGTTCCGTCTGCCGGGCTTTCAGGGCGCGGGTGTCAATGGCTGTCATGGTGACCTCCGTGATCTGTCAGTGATCAGCCCTGATGATATTTGGCTGACAGGCGGTGTACCGATTCAACGAATGCACCGGCATGCTCAGGCGGAACATCCTGGTGGATGCCGTGCCCGAGGTTAAACACATGACCCTCGCCCTGCCCGAACCCGGCCAGAATGGATGCCACTTCCGCTTCAATACGGGCAGGTGATGCATAGAGCATGGACGGATCCATATTACCCTGTAAGGCCACTTTATTACCGACGCGGCGGCGGGCATCCGCGATATCCATGGTCCAGTCGAGCCCCAGCGCATCACAGCCGGTTTCCGCCATGGCTTCCAGCCACTGTCCGCCGCCTTTGGTGAACAGAGTAACCGGCACACGGCGGCCATCGTTTTCGCGGATCAGGCCATCGACAATTTTGTGCATGTAATTGAGTGAAAACTCACGGTAATCACGCCCGGTCAGCACACCGCCCCAGGTGTCGAAAATCATCACGGACTGCGCACCGGCTTTAATCTGCGCGTTGAGATAGAGGATCACGCTGTCCACCAGTTTATCCAGCAGCAGGTGCAGGGTCTGCGGTTCGGCATACATCATCTTTTTGATTTTGGTAAAGGCTTTGCTGCTGCCGCCTTCCACCATATAAGTCGCCAGTGTCCACGGGCTGCCGGAAAAACCGATCAGCGGCACATCACCGTTCAGGGCTTTGCGGATGGCTCGCACGGCATTCATGACATAACCGAGTTCCTGCTCCGGGTCCGGCACCGGCAGTTTTTCAACATCGCGGGCATTCTGGATCGGATGCACAAAGCGCGGCCCTTCGCCGGTTTCAAAATAGAGCCCGAGGCCCATCGCATCAGGAATGGTGAGAATATCGGAAAAGAGAATGGCCGCATCCAGCGGGAAACGACGCAGCGGTTGCAGGGTGACTTCACAGGCCAGTTCGGTGTTTTTGCACAGCGCCATAAAATCCCCCGCCTGTTCGCGGGTGGCTTTATATTCAGGCAGATAACGCCCGGCCTGGCGCATCATCCACACGGGGGTGACATCCACCGGCTGACGCAGTAATGCCCGCAGATAGCGGTCGTTTTTCAGTTCACTCATGACAGACTCCAAAAAGTTGTTGGCCGCGTAACGTATTGACGTCCTGAATAAAACCCATTGTAGCACGCCTGCCGCCCGGGGTCAGGGCGGTGTTATGCGTCTTCGTCATCCTGACGGCACAGTGCAACCGTATCTTCAATCAGACGGCGGGCAATGGTATCCGGCGGCGGAATAACCGGCAGATTATCATAGCGGTACCAGTCTGCACTGAGCAGTTCTGACGGGTCGTGATGAATTTCACCGTCCGCATAATCCGCCAGGAATCCCATCATCAGCGAATGCGGGAACGGCCACGGCTGTGAGGAAACATAACGGATATTCTGAATCTCTATCCGGCTCTCTTCCATCACCTCACGGGCAACGGCTTCTTCCAGGGTTTCACCGACTTCGACAAACCCGGCGAGCACGGTAAACAGCGGCGCGCTTTTGTGGCGGCGGTGCTGTGCCAGCAGAATAGAGTCATGACGGCGGATGCCGACAATAATACACGGCGCTATCTGCGGATAGTAACGCTCGCGGCAGCTGTCACACAGACACGCCCACTCACTTTCACTGTATTTCATGGCTGCGCCGCAATAGCCGCAATAGCGGTGCGAGCGGTAAAATTCCGCCAGTTGCACGCCGCGTCCGGCCATTTTGAAGAGATCATCATTTTCTGCGGCAATAATGCGCGGCGAACACATATCGGAACGCATTTTTTCGCGGATCAGCCAGACCGGCAGCCCCTGCCACTCCCCGATACGTACCGCCGGTTTCCCGGTCAGCATCCATTGCGCCGCACTGCCCTCCGGCAGTTGTCCTTCCGGCAGCCAGACGCGGTTATCCGCGCTGATCACCCAGTAGCCGGTTTCATTGCCTGTTAAAATCTGCTGCATAATAGAGACATCATGTTAATGAAATAATAATGGATTAAATCATACTCCGTTTGCGGGGAGAATACTCAGCATAACGGGGCATGCATTTCCCTGTCACCCGTCTGTCAGAAAAGTGTCACACGGGTGTCAGTTGCCTGTCACAAACACGTCATACCCTAGCCTCACCACTGATACTGAATCAGTTAACTGACGAGGGTTTTATGACACGTTTTCCTGCTGCCAAAATATTGCTGACCGCCGTTGCTGTTTCCGCCTCTTTCTCTGCATTCTCTGCCGGACAAAATACCATTCCTGAAGAACTGATTGCCGCAGCCAAAAAAGAGGGCGTGGTTTACAGTGTCGGAATGCCGGATACCTGGGCCAACTGGAAAGGCACCTGGTCTGATCTTGAAAAGCTCTACGGCATCCGCCATCAGGATACCGATATGAGCTCCGCCCAGGAAATTGCCAAATTCGCCGCTGAAAAAAGTAATGCCACCGCAGATATCGGGGATGTGGGTGCCGCCTTCGGCCCTGTCGCCGTACAGAAAGATGTGGTGCAGCCTTACAAACCGACCACCTGGGATCAGATCCCGGATTGGGCGAAAGATAAAGACGGTAACTGGGCACTGGCCTATACCGGCACCATTGCATTCATCATCAATAATGATCTTGTCAAAGAACAGCCGAAAAGCTGGGCCGACCTGCGCAACGGTAACTACCGCGTGACAATCGGTGATGTCGGTATCGCAGCGCAGGCCAACAGCGGCGTGCTGTCTGCGGCCTTTGCCCTCGGCGGTAATGAGACCAATATTCAGCCTGCGATTGAATTGTTTGCTGATCTCGCCAAACAAAAACGTTTATCCCTGAATGATCCGAGCGTGGCCAACCTGGAAAAAGGCGAAGTCGAAGTGGCGGTAATGTGGGATTTCAACGCCCTTAACTACCGCGACCAAATTGATGCCAAACGCTTTACCGTGGTGATCCCGTCTGACGGCTCCGTCACCTCCGGTTACACCACGATCATCAACAAATACGCGAAGAATCCGAACGCCGCCAAACTGGCGCGTGAATTTATCTTCAGTGATAAAGGACAACTCAACCTGGCTGAAGGCTATGCCCGCCCGATCCGCGCCGCACACCTGACTTTACCGGACGATATCAAAGCCAAACTGCTGCCGGAATCCCAGTACAGCAACGCCAAACCGATTACTGATTTTGACGGCTGGGAAAAAACCTCCCGCCAGTTGCCGAAACTGTGGCAGCAGAACGTTATCATCAACATGAATTAACGGAATGACAATGAATAACCCAGTTATCCTGGTTGTTCTGGATGGCTTAAACTACCGCACAGCCCATGATTGCATGGGCTTTATGCAGGGGTTAGCCGAATCCGGGGACGCCACACTGTACCGCCTGAGCTGTGAACTGCCCTCGCTCTCCCGCCCGCTGTATGAATGCATTCTGACCGGTGTGCGCCCGGTTGACAGCGGTGTGGTGCACAATCAGGTGGTGCGCCTGTCACACAATGACAGTATTTTCTCCCTCGCACAAAAAGCCGGAAAAACCACCGCTGCCGCCGCTTATCACTGGGTCAGTGAGTTGTATAACCGCGCCCCGTTTGATGCCGTCCGTGACCGTTTCACTCACGATGATTCGCTTGCGATACAACACGGCTGTTTTTATCAGGCGGATCATTATCCGGACGACCATTTATTTCTCGATGCGGAATATTTGCGCCGTCACTACCACCCCGACTTCCTGCTTATTCACCCGATGAATATTGACGATGCCGGTCATAAGTACAGTGTCGATTCACAGCAGTACCGCAACAGTGCCCGCCGTGCAGACGGCCTGCTCTCTGCGTATCTGCCTGCGTGGCTGGAGGCCGATTATCAGGTGCTGGTGACCAGTGATCACGGCATGAACAATGACCGCTCTCACGGCGGGATTCTGGATGAAGAGCGCACCGTCCCGCTGTTTGTTGCCGGTGATGCCTTCTCTCACGAGGCAGATATCCCGGTGCAGCAGACACAACTGTGCGGCACCATCTGCCGGTTGCTCGGCCTGAGCGGACACAACAAAGCCGCTGTACCGCGCCTGCTGCGGGAGATACACCATGGCTGATATTCTGCCGGAGCTGACCGCGATGAAAAGTAAGCAACATACCCGCCCTCTGTCACGCCGTCTGCCGCTGAAACCGATGCTGTTACTGTTCCCGGCCGCGCTGCTGTTCGCACTTTTCCAGCTTGCGCCGATGTTATGGGTGATTATCAACAGTTTCGTGTATGAAGATGCCTGGTCATTCGGTAACTTTACCGACATCTTCAGCAGCCCTTTTTATATTCAATCCTTTGAAAATACCCTGTGGATTTCCGGGGTATCGTCAGTCGGCGGGCTGATCCTCGCCGCACTGTTTGCCGCTTCCTTACAGCACGCCCCGCCGCGCCCGCGCCGCTGGCTGATCGCATTTACCAATATGACCGGCAATTTCAGCGGTGTGCCGCTGGCGTTCGCTTTCATCATCATTCTCGGCGTCAACGGAGCCATTACCCTGCAACTGAAAGCCTGGGGGGTGATTGAGGATTTCAATCTGTACAGCGCCGCCGGACTGATGCTGATTTACCTCTATTTTCAGATCCCGCTGGGAATTCTGCTGCTCTATCCGGCCTTTGATGCCCTGAAACCGGAATGGGAGGATGCCGCCAAAACCATGGGTGCCGGTCGCCTCGCCTACTGGCGCTATGTTGCGCTGCCGGTGCTCTCTCCGGCGCTGCTCGGCACCTTTATCATCCTGTTTGCCAATGCCGCCGGGGCTTATGCCTCCACTTATGCGCTGACCACCGGGAACTACAATATGGTGACCATCCGTATCGCCAGCCTGGTGTCCGGCGACCTGTTCCTGGAGCCGAATATGGCGGCGGCACTGTCTGTTCTGCTGATGGTTATCCTCGGATTCATCACTACTGTCTATCACTGGCTGCTGAAACGGAGTTACCATGCCACGTGCTGATCTCACACTTAATCCGCCGTCCATGGCGCGTTATCACAAAATCATGCTCAGCCTGATTGTGATCCTGCTGCTGTTGCCGATTATCGCGACCCTGCTGTATTCCTTCTCCACCCGCTGGGGAGCCACGGTACTGCCGGACGGCCTGACGTTACAGTGGTATCTGAAGCTGTGGCAGGATCCGCGTTTTCTCGCCGCGTTCGGCCGCTCGCTGTTTATCTGTTTTGTCACGCTCGCCATCAGCACCCTGGTGATCCTGCCGCTGGTGTTTGCCGTGTTTTATTACTTCCCGCGACTGAAAGGGCTGATGGAGATCCTGATTATTCTGCCGTTCGCCGTGCCGCCGGTGGTCTCTTCTGTCGGCTTACTGCAGCTGTTTGCTGACGGGCCGCTGCCGATTGCAGGGACGCCGTGGATCCTGATCGGTACCTATTTCACCATCACCCTGCCGTTTATGTACCGGGCGCTGGCTAACAGTCTGAACGGCGTGCCGCTGAAAGATCTACTGGATGCTGCCCATCTGCTCGGTGCAGGGACTTTTAAAGCGTTTCTGCTGGTGATCGTACCGAATATCCGCAAAGGGTTGCTGGTGTCACTGCTGATCGCCTTCTCCTTCCTGTTCGGCGAGTTTGTGTTTGCTAATATCCTGGTCGGTACCCGTTACGAAACCCTGCAAATCTATCTCTATAACATGCGCCAGACCAGCGGTCACTTCACCTCCGCTCTGGTGGCAAGCTACTTTATTTTCACCCTGATCCTGACCCTGATCGCGACACGCTTAAGCCGCTGAGGAATCACTGATGAGCTATGTAATTGCTGAAAACCTGACAAAATCCTTTGCTGCCACCCCGGTCTTTTCCGGTCTGAATTTTTCTGTCAGCAAAGGGGAATTTATTACCCTGCTCGGCCCGAGCGGCTGCGGTAAATCCACCCTGCTGCGTTGTCTCGCTGGGCTGGAGCCGGTCAATGATGGAAGAATTTATGTGAATAAACAGGATATTACGTTATCACCGCCACAGCAGCGGGAAATCGGCATGGTATTTCAGAGCTATGCGCTGTTCCCGAATATGACCACCGAACGCAACATTGCCTTCGGCCTGAAGATGCAGAAAGTCCCGGAAGATGAACAGCGCAAAGCCGTTGCAGAGGTGATTGAGCTGGTCGGTCTGAAAGGAAAAGAACAGCATCTGCCGCATCAGCTTTCCGGCGGTCAGCGCCAGCGTGTGGCACTGGCACGGGCACTGGTGATGAAACCGCGCATCCTGCTGCTGGATGAACCACTTTCCGCGCTGGATGCGCAAATCCGCAAACATCTGCGTCAGCAAATCCGTCAGATCCAGCGCGAACTGAATCTGACCACCATTTTTGTCACCCACGACCAGGAAGAAGCGATGCTGATGTCTGACCGCATCTTCCTGATGAACAAAGGTGAAATCGTGCAGAGCGATACCGCCGAAAACCTCTACACCCAGCCTGCCAATGAGTTTGTCGCGCGTTTTATGGGGCATTACAATCTGGTCAGCGCGCACAACGCCAACAGCCTGCTCGGCCTGAATCTCAGCGGTATTGTGGCGATCCGCCCGGAATCCATTTATGTGCGTGAGGCCGGAAGACAATACGGGGAACACATTTCCCACCCGGTTTCAGGTACAATCCGTGACAGTCAGTTACTGGGCAATATTATCCGTTATCAGGTGGATACCGGACTGGGCGCGCTGACCGTGGATCTGCTGAACCGCTCTTCTGAGCGGCTGTTTGAACAGGGCACTCAGCTGGAACTGATGTTCAATAAAAATGAAATCCGCGCCCTTGCCCCGTCAGTCAATTAAAGGAACGTCATGTCAACATTAGCGGTTTTCGATCTCGATCACACCTTAATCGCTGCAGACAGCAGCCTGTTATGGACAGATTATCTGTGGGAAAAAGGCATTATCACTGATCCGGCCTTTCTTGCCGCAGATAAGCAGATGATGGCGGATTACAGCGCCGGTAAGCTGGATATGGCCGCGTATATGGCCTTCAGTCTGAAGGCGTTAGGTAATGCCACCGTTGCACAGATTGATGAGTTGGTGGCTGATTTTACCGAAAGCAAAGTGCGCCCGCTGGTCTACCCGGATGCAGTCAAAACCCTCGCGTTTTATAAAGAACACGGCGTGCCGGTGATCATCATTTCCGCCACCGCCGATTTTATTGTCAAACCGGTGGCGAAGATGCTGGGAGTGAATCTGGCCTTTGGTATTGAGCTGGAAGTCCGGGATGATCACTACACCGGCGCATTGCAGGGGATCACCACCTTCCGGGAAGGGAAAGTGGAAAAACTGGCTAACTTTTTGGATATTCGCCAGTTTTTACCGGAACGTACGATCTTTTATACCGATTCCGCCAACGATTTACCCCTGTGCCGCTATGCCACCGATGTGCTGACGGTCAACGCCGACCCGGTATTGCAGGCAGAAGCAGAAAAACAGGGTTGGATGCAGCTGACGTGGTCGCTAAACCCAATAAACGGCTGATCTGCCTGCCTGTCACTGATAAATACGATACCCGCTGCCGGAGATACGGCAGCGGATATCAGCCGGATCAGGCCGCGTTGCTTCCCAGCCTGAATTGGGTCATGACCTGCATCAGTTGTCCCGCCTGCTGATGCAGGCTTTCCGCTGCCGCCGCATTTTCAACCACCAGCGCGGCATTCTGCTGTGTGACTTCATCAATCTGCTGTACCGCAATGCCGACCTGCGAAATACCCTGAGACTGTTCATTTGCCGCCAGCGTCAGTTCGTCAATCATCTGACTGACGCCCTGCGTCTGAGTGACAATCACCTGCATCGATTCACCGGCTTCTGCCACCAACTTGCTGCCTGCATCCACCTGCTCAACGCTGGCATTAATCAGATTTTTTATTTCACCGGCAGCCTGCGCACTCCGCTGTGCCAGTGTCCGGACTTCGCCGGATACCACCGCAAAACCGCGTCCGTGCTCACCGGCACGCGCGGCTTCCACCGCCGCGTTCAGTGCCAGGATATTGGTCTGGAATGCAATGGAATCAATCACGCCGATAATGTCAGTGATTGTGCGGGAAGAGTTTGAGATATCCTGCATGGCATGAATAACCAAATCCACTTTCTCACCACCGTGACGGGCCGTTTCGGAGGCTTCCGCTGCCATCATATTCGCTTTTGCCGCGATCTCCGCACTGCTTTTTACCGTGGCAGATAACTGTTCCATTGATGCAGCGGTCTGCTGCAGACTGCTGGCCTGAGATTCAGTACGCTGGCTCAGATCCGCATTACCGCTGGTTATCTGCATTGTGCCGGTCACAATGCTGTCACTGTTATTACGCACCGTGCCGACGATACCGGCCAGGTTCCTCTGCATTGCCTTCAGGGTACTCAGCACACTACCGTCCGGAACCGGATGCGTTTCATCAGACGGCGACAGATCACCGGAGGCCACCCGTTCAGCCACTTCTTTCAGTTGTGCGGGTTCAGCACCCAGCGCACGGGTCAGATTGCGGATAATCATCACCCCGGAGACAATCGCCAGCGTTAACGCCAGTAACGCAAACACCAGAATAATGTTGCTCTGGCGCTCAAAATTGGTATTAAATTCCTGAATAAGCTGATTACCGGTTTCCGTGCCGTGATCGCGGCTGGCACGGAATGACAGGATATAAGCATCCGAGGCCGCATATTCGGCATCCATCATTTTCGCAATCGCCTCCTCATGCCGTCCCTGCTGATCGAGTTCAAGCACTTCCCGGGTCACGGCGGCATAGTGTTTTTCATCCGCTATCATCTTATCAAGCAACGCCCGCCCCTGCGGATCCATGCCGAACTCATTGACCATATCCAGCAGCGTCTGCGTTCTTTTACTGACTTTCCCGTCTTCTTCTTTAAAACGGTTCAGTTCTTCTGTTTTATCTTTCTTATCTGTCGCATTGATCATATCCCGCAACATGATCGCCCGCTCTTCTGTTGCATGGCGGACTTCATACGCCTGAACCTGAAGTGCATATGTCCCGTTAACGTAATTCGTGAACATCTCTTTGTCTTTATACAGGTTCATCACCGCCATTCCGGAAACCAGCGCCAGAATGGCGATCAGAACACCGAATGTGACAGATAACCTGACCCGGATCGTCATATTTTTAAGATTCATTTTTTTTCCTGATGCAGAAAGCAATCAATAAGGCCAATAAATAACCAATTGTTTTTTCTTAATATGCCGTAATAAGGCACGCCGACAGAAAACATCGGCAACTGACCGGAAATTATCAGTTTTAATTTAATTTTTTTTATCTTTAGCCGCAGCGGCGTAACCGCTGAATATCAGGGAGGATGACCGGGAATGCTTCAGGTAAATAAATGATGTTATAAAAAGGTTGTAGTTTCCGGGCAGCTTCTTATACTGAAATCTTTCTTGTCGGAGTGCCCAGCATTTATCCCTGTGATAAATCGGGCTGAGACCGTTAATTCGGGATCCGCGGAACCTGATCGGGTTAGTACCCGCGAAGGGAACAAGAGTAATCTTTTCTTTTTTAACCGCCGTTTTTCAGCCGCCGCCATGCGCGGTTTATCAGCAGCCGGTTATCACGCATTACTCCTGACGCACCTCCAGACAAGCAATTTCTCACTTTTTCTTCCGGTTTTACCGGTTTCACTGTAAGGAATTTGCTATGTCCCGTGAACAACGTATTGATACCACTGATCTCTCCCCGGGTGCGGAAACCGCAGCCCCGTCCAAAGCCCGTACCCGCCGTGAACAGCGCGATGCGGCAGAGGAATATATCAGCACCCTGAAAGGGGTGAATTTCCCGAACTCCTCCCGTATTTATCTCACCGGATCGCGCCCGGATATCCGGGTGCCAATGCGGGAAATTGCCCTGTCGCCGACCCTGATCGGCGGCGATAAAGCCAATCCGCAGTATGAAGAGAACGAGCCGGTGCCGGTTTATGATACCGCCGGGCCGTACGGCGACCCGCAGGTAAAACTGGATGTCCGTGCCGGTCTTGCCCGTCTGCGTGAACAATGGGTTGCAGAGCGCGGCGATACCGAAGCGGTGACACACCTGAGTTCTGATTTCACCCGTGACCGGCTGGCCGATAACGGCCTTGACCATCTGCGCTACCCGAACCGCCCGGCACCGCTGAAAGCCAAAGCCGGAAAATGCGTGACACAACTGCATTATGCCCGGAAAGGGATTGTCACCCCGGAGATGGAATTTATCGCCATCCGCGAAAATATGGGGCGTGAACGCATCCGGGGCGAAGTCCTGCTGCAACAGCATCCGGGACAGCATTTCGGTGCCAATCTGCCGGATAATATCACCCCGGAGTTTGTCCGCGATGAAGTCGCTGCCGGACGCGCCATTATCCCGTCCAATATTAACCACCCGGAATCCGAACCAATGATTATCGGCCGCAATTTTCTGGTGAAAGTGAATGCCAATATCGGCAACTCCTCTGTCACCTCCTCCATTGAGGAAGAAGTGGAAAAACTGGTCTGGTCCACCCGCTGGGGGGCAGATACGGTGATGGATCTCTCCACCGGCCGTTATATTCACGAAACCCGCGAGTGGATACTGCGTAACAGCCCGGTGCCTATCGGTACCGTGCCGGTGTATCAAGCTCTTGAAAAAGTGAACGGTGTTGCCGAAGACCTGACCTGGGAGATGTTCCGCGATACGCTGCTGGAGCAGGCGGAACAAGGGGTGGATTACTTCACCATTCACGCCGGGGTTCTGCTGCGCTATGTGCCGATGACGGCAAAACGCCTGACCGGCATTGTGTCACGCGGCGGATCGATTATGGCGAAATGGTGTCTGTCTCATCATCAGGAAAACTTCCTGTATCAGCACTTCCGTGACATCTGTGAAATTTGTGCGGCCTATGACGTGGCACTGTCTCTCGGTGATGGTCTGCGTCCGGGCTCCATTCAGGATGCCAACGACGAAGCCCAGTTCGCTGAACTGCATACCCTTGGCGAGCTGACCAAAATCGCGTGGGAATATGATGTGCAGGTGATGATTGAAGGCCCCGGCCATGTACCGATGCAGATGATCCGCAAAAATATGACGGAAGAACTGGAGCACTGCCATGAAGCACCGTTCTACACCCTGGGGCCGCTGACCACCGATATCGCGCCGGGCTATGACCATTTCACATCCGGCATCGGCGCGGCACTGATCGGCTGGTTCGGCTGTGCCATGCTCTGTTATGTGACACCGAAAGAACATCTTGGATTACCGAACAAAGAAGATGTTAAACAAGGGCTTATCACCTATAAAATCGCCGCGCATGCTGCTGATCTCGCCAAAGGGCATCCGGGAGCCCAAATCCGCGATAACGCGATGTCAAAAGCGCGTTTCGAGTTCCGCTGGGAAGATCAGTTCAATCTGGCGCTGGATCCGGAAACCGCCCGGACTTACCACGATGAAACCCTGCCGCAGGCATCCGGCAAAGTCGCGCATTTCTGTTCAATGTGCGGGCCGAAATTCTGCTCAATGAAAATTTCACAGGAAGTCCGCGACTACGCCGCCGGGATGGAAGAGATGTCTGACGCCTTCCGCGCCAAAGGCAGCGAGCTGTACCACAGTGCAGAGGAGCGTATCGATGAATCTGCCTGACGCGCCGTTTGCCCGGACGGAACACCAATTAGGGCTGTATCCGGTGGTGGATTCACTGGTGTGGATTGAGCGGCTGCTGGCATCCGGCGTGCGGACAATCCAGCTGCGCATCAAAGACAAAACCGATGCACAGGTGGATGAGCAGATCCGCACCGCTGTTGTGCTGGGGAAAAAATATCAGGCGCGGTTGTTTATCAATGACTACTGGCGCCTTGCCATAAAGCACGGTGCGTATGGTGTGCATCTCGGCCAGGAAGATCTGGATATTGCTGACTTACGGGCGATTCAGCAGGCCGGGCTGCGTTTCGGGATTTCCACCCACGATGACAACGAATTGCAGCGTGCCAAAGCGCTGCGTCCGTCCTATATCGCGCTGGGGCATATTTTCCCGACACAAACCAAAATCATGCCCTCATCCCCGCAGGGATTAGAAAACCTGGCCCGTCAGGTTGCCGCCACACCGGATTTCCCGCTGGTCGCCATCGGCGGTATTTCCCTTGAACGTGCCCCCGCTGTTGCTGCCACCGGGGTCGGCAGCATTGCGGTGGTCAGTGCGATCACCAAAGCCGCTGACTGGCAGGCTGCCACCCGGCAACTGATGGCACTGACCGGGGAAATCGCTGAATATCAGGAGGTCAACCATGCTGAATGATCATGATTTTATGCGCTACAGCCGCCAGCTGCTGCTGGAGGATATCGGCCCGGAAGGTCAGCTGAAACTCAAGCAGTCTCATGCGGTGATCACCGGTCTCGGCGGACTGGGCTCCCCTGCGGCACTGTATCTGGCAGCAGCCGGTGTCGGTGAACTGACTCTGATTGATGATGATGAAGTGCATCTCTCCAACCTCCAGCGCCAGATCCTCTATACCGAAGCCGATGTACCGGACAATAAAGCCCGTACGGCAGCGGCACGTCTGCGGGCGCTGAACCCGGCACTCACACTCAATGTGATCACCGAACGCCAGACCCGAAAAACACTGCAACACATTGTACAAACAGCAGATATTGTCCTCGATTGTACCGATAACATGGCGACCCGCCATGCCATCAATGCCGCCTGTGTCACGCAGCAAAAAACCCTGATCAGCGGCAGTGCGGTTGGTTTCAGCGGACAGCTTCTGGTACTGCAGCCGCCGTTTGAACACGGCTGTTACTGCTGTCTTTATCCCGATGATGTCATTCCGGAACGCAACTGCCGCACCGCCGGTGTTCTCGGCCCGGTTGTCGGCGTGATCGGCACGCTTCAGGCGCTGGAAGCGATCAAACTGCTGGCCGGATTGTCTTCCCCGCTGAACGGGAAATTACGCCTTTTCGACGGCAGACAGCAAAGCTGGAGCACATTACAGCTCCGGCGGGCGGCAGACTGCCCGGTGTGTCAGGAGGCAGCCGCATGCGCATAACGGTGAATGACGAGGTGATGGATATTGATTCTCCCGTCACCGTCAGTGAACTGCTGACATTTCTCGGCCGCCCGGTGGCGGGCATTGCTGTCGCGGTAAACCAGACCATTGTTGTCCGTGGCAGCTGGTCAGAACACGTTGTCCGCGACGGCGATCAGATTTTACTTTTTCAGGCTATCGCAGGAGGTTAATGATGCTGACGATTGCAGATACCACATTTACATCCCATTTATTTACCGGCACCGGGAAATACACCAGCAGCCGGGTGATGCAGGAAGCGATTGCCGCCTCCGGCAGCCAGTTAGTCACCATGGCAATGAAGCGCATCGATCTTTCTCAGGGGCACGATGATATCCTCGCCCCGCTCCGTGAACTCGGTATTAAACTGCTGCCGAATACCTCCGGCGCAAACAATGCACGGGAAGCAGTATTTGCCGCACAACTGGCGCGGGAAGCACTCGGCACCAACTGGATCAAACTGGAGATCCACCCCGATGCCCGTTACCTGCTGCCGGACCCGGTTGAAACCCTGGCGGCAGCGGAAATACTGGTGAAAGAGGGGTTTGTTGTCCTGCCTTACTGCAGTGCGGACCCGGTATTATGCCGCCGGTTGCAGGAGGCCGGATGCGCCGCCGTTATGCCGCTGGGTGCGCCTATCGGCTCTAATCAGGGATTACAGACCCGCGATATGCTGCGCATTATTATTGAACAGGCAACGGTTCCGGTAGTGATTGATGCCGGGATCGGCGCACCAGGCCACGCCCTCGAGGCCATCGAACTGGGCGCGGATGCCGTACTGGTCAATACCGCGATGGCGGTTGCCCGTTCACCGGTCACCATGGCAAAAGCCTTCCGTCAGGCCATTGAGGCCGGGCTGCTGGCACGGGAAGCCGGACTTGCGCCGGTGCAGCAGCAGGCATCGGCCTCCAGCCCGCTGACCTCATTCCTGGGAGCACTGTGATGAGTGAAAAAACCTTCAGCGACCGCTGGCAGCAGCTGGACTGGGATGACCTCACCTTACAGCTCAACAGCAAAACCGCCCGCGATGTCGAACGGGCACTGAGTGCGGACACGCTGACCACGGCGGATTTTATGGCGCTGATTTCCCCTGCCGCCCGCCCGTATCTCGAAGTGATGGCACAGAAAGCACAGACGCTGACCCGGCAGCGTTTCGGTCATGTCGTCGGGATGTATGTCCCGCTCTATCTCTCTAACCTGTGTGCCAACGACTGTACTTACTGCGGTTTTTCCATGAGCAACCACATTAAGCGCAAGACCCTGACCCCGGAAGAAATCCATACCGAATGTAAGGCAATAAAAGCCCTCGGCTTTGACAGCCTGCTGCTGGTCACCGGCGAACATCAGCGCAAAGTGGGGATGGACTACTTCCGCGAAACCTTCCCGCTGATCCGCGATTATTTCAGCACCATGATGATGGAAGTGCAGCCGATGGCGACAGAGGAATACGCCGAACTGCGCACACTGGGGCTGGACGGTGTGATGGTGTATCAGGAAACCTACCATGAGAGCACCTATCAGCGGCACCATCTGAAAGGGAAAAAGCAGGATTTTCACTGGCGGCTGCAAACCCCTGATCGCCTTGGTCAGGCCGGGATCAGCAAGATCGGCCTGGGCGCACTGATCGGTCTGTCCGGACAGTGGCGGACAGACTGCTATATGGTTGCGGAGCATCTGCATTATCTGCGCCAGCGCTACTGGAAAACCCGTTATTCCATCTCTTTCCCGCGTCTGCGCCCGTGTGCAGGCGGTATTGAGCCTGAATCCCTGATGAATGAAGCGGAGCTGGTGCAGCTTATCTGTGCCTTCCGCCTGTTCGCACCCGATATTGAGCTGTCACTCTCCACCCGCGAATCACCGTATTTCCGTGATCATATGGTACCGGTGGCGATAAACCAGGTCAGCGCCGGTTCCCGCACCCAGCCCGGCGGCTATGCCGAAGAGGATGATCCGGAACTGGAGCAGTTCAGCCCGCATGACAACCGTTCGCCGCAGCAGGTCGCCGATGCCCTGCTCGCCGCCGGTCTTCAGCCGGTCTGGAAGGACTGGGATAAATATCTGGGAAGATAAGGTAAGAAAGGCCGGTATCACCGGCCTGATTTGGGTAAGCGATCAAAAAAACTATAATTTTACTGTATATTATAATCTTAACGTGATTGTGATTATACCCATTAAAATACCTTGATTATATAAAGGAAGAAATAAATTTATGAAAATAAAAACCCAAAAATACTCAAACCCAGAATCATTATATTTTTGTCTTTTGTATATATATAGCGGAGGAAAAACAAACCAGACCCATGATGGACAATAAAAACCATTTTTTTTCAAAAAAACTCTGCCTTTAATAAAGGAAAGAAATGAAACAAGAAAAACAAGAACAGAAATAAACACCCTTGCATTAAAAACATCATCGCCACTTATATCCCATTGATTAAAACCAATAAAATACATAAAAATAACAAACCATAAAAAAACAATATTACCTATTGTAAATAACAAATATGGAAACATCAATAACTTCAAATATACACTATTTTTTTCTTTATTCATTTTAATACCTTAACAAAAACAACACACTTTAATATCTTATTTTCAAATACGGTCTTGAGATATGGTTAACCGTCATATCCATAATGATAAGTCTGAATATTAAAATAAAAAATATTAAATAGAGCGTGTAAAATAACAGGCAGAAGTACGCCTCCGCTTTTCATTCTGGCCAGTAATAATATTATTGATAAAGAAACAAATAGTACAACTCCGGATAAACAAACGCCAAATCTGATATCATAAGCATTGTAAACAATGAAAAACAGGGTTGAAACAGAGAACAAAATTTTTCTTGAATATTTTATTAACTCATTAAATAACACGCCACAAAAAACAATCCCCTGAATGATTGGCTGAATAACAAAAACAGAAAAATAAAAAAGCACTTTAGATACAGGCATTGTTTCATCTATGTACGAATAATACCATCCAGCCTCAAACTCAACACCCGTTAATTTTTCAATAAAAAATAAAACCAATACCACTGGCACGATGATAAATGTCAATTCAGTAACTGTCTTTATTTTTATAGTGCCAATAAGTACAGGGGTATTTGTTTTATTATAAAAAAACAAGATAGCAAGAACTACTGCTAATTTAATAAAGTCAACTATAAATCGAAGTGACATATAAAATGACTCAAAAATATAACTGCTAAATATTATCACATATTCATCAGAATAAAATAAAAAAACAAGCATAACGACACATAAAACAACGGGTTTACTAAATAACTTGTGATTATCCATATCAATCATAACTCTGTATTAATAATATTAAATTCATTATGTTAATTAGCTTTTTAATTTCCAAAAAAAATCTTAAGGCATCGTTTAACACAAAGTGTAAAAACCACCGGTCAGTACCATAGAGCGGGCAACAGCACAGTAAGACATACATTATTTTGTTAATTCACGGGTATTCTCCTCAAACCGTGTCAGGGCTGTTTTAACGCTGTGCCGCCGCCCGGCGCGCTTCCCGGATTTTCAGTAATTTCTTATAGTCCGGGTAGATTTCGCTTTCTCTTTCTTCCTCTCCGTCCGGATAAGTGATAACGGTTTTATTTCCCGGTTTTTTTTCTTTTATATCTGTCCAGCGGCTGAGCATCTCCTGTTCATAATCCACCGTCAGGTGAATATTTTCCGCACCCGCCAGCCGGTACGTGACCATGTCGTCTTCAGCAACCAGATGAAATGTTTTTTCTTGTTTTCCGAGAAAAATATCACGAATAAACGGGAACAACAGCAAATTGCCCCTGAAATCGCCCCGGTGCGGAATATAGCCGCCGTTAAACACCGCAGGGGCATAATTTCCGGTGATAAACACCGTTTTAAACCCGAAGTTATCAGTGATTTCCGGGTCAACGGTATGAGGATGTTTCAGTCTGATCTCATAGGTGAGATTGCTGAGTGTCCAGTCACAGTATCCGCCCCCGGACACCGGTACCGCTGCACTCACCCTGCCATTCACTGCAGTCAGCGGGTAATCCGCCCAATTCGTTTTCGCCACCTCATAAGGCTTATCGCGGCTGTCATATTCGGTACGGGTACATTTTTTTGAACGGTAGACGGCCGATAACGGCAGCGATTCCAGTGCGTCCGGTACCGTCGCGGAAAAATGAATCATCCGGCTGTCTGCCGGCGGCGACAGCGCCGTGTTGTAGGAACAGCCCGTCAGGGCTGATGCGGCCAGAATGACGGCCACCGGGATACTGTTATATAAATTCACGGGTATTCTCCTCAAACCGTGTCAGGGCTGTTTTAACGCTGTGCCGCCGCCCGGCGCGCCTCCCGGATTTTCAGTAATTTATTATAACTTGGGTAGATTTTTCCTTTTTGTTCTTCCTCTCCGTCCGGATAGGTCATGACGCTTTTATTTTCCGGTTTGTTTTCTTTTATATCCGTCCAGCGGCTGAGCATCTCCTGTTCATAATCCACCGTCAGGTGAATATTTTCCGCCCCCGCCAGCCGGTACGTGACCATGTCGTCTTCAGCAACCAAATTAAATATCGTTTCGTGTTTGCCAAGACGCCGTTCACGAATCAGAGGAAATAATAATAATGACTCACTGAAATCACCCCGGTGCGGAATATAGCCGCCGTTAAACACCGCCGGGGCATAATTTCCGGTGATAAACACCGTTTCAAACCCATAATTTTTCGTGATTGCCGGGTCAACGGTATGAGGATGTTTCAGTCTGACCTCATAGGTGAGACTGCTGAGTATCCAGTCACAGTATCCGCCCCCGGACACCGGTACCGCTGCACTCACCCGGCCGTTCATTGCGGTCAGCGGGTAGTCCGCCCGGTTAGCTTTCGCCACCTCATAAGGCTTATCGTTACTGTCGTATTCGGTACGGGTGCATTTTTTTGAACGGTAGACGGCCGATAACGGCAGCGATTCCAGTGCGTCCGGTACCGTGGCGGAAAAATGAATAAGCTTCCCATTCACCGGCGGAGAAAATGCGGTATTCTGTACGCACCCCTGTGACAGTAATAATATAGGTAAGAGAGGTAATATGTTTTTATGACACCGTAATTTCATAAGTAACTTCCTTGTAGCGTTCAATGGCGTGCTTTAATACGGTACTTTTATTGATGTCCTGCGCAACGGTATATTTCAGAGTATCTTCATGTGCACTAAATATAAGTTTTCTCCTGCCGAGACCGGATTAGTGATCACTATTATTTTTACGCTCATTATATATTTTCATCAGCTTTTTATATTCAGGGAAGAGCTCTCTGGTTTTTTCCTGTTCACCATCAGGGTAAATAAAGGTAGCCATCGCATTTTTTTCCTTATTTTTAGGTCCGATATTGTACGTTTTCATGTCTGATTTGTAGTCTATGATCAGATTGATATTTTTAGTATTTTTGACTTTATAGGTTAGGGTTTTATCTTTTCCGATTAGCCAGAATGACTTTTCATGACCACCAATAAAATCCTCGGTAATCAAAGGAAACAGTATCAGCTCTTCATTCACGTCCCCTGTTTTTTTCTCGTAACCACCATCAAAGGTGGCCGGGGCATGATTATCAAACACAAAGGTAGCTTCTTCACCTAAATTATCCGAAATTAACGGATCTATTTTAGCCGGGTTCCTGAGTTTGACTTCAAAAACTATATTACTGAGTCTCCAGTTGCAGGCCCCTCCCCCGGATTCGGGAATATCGGCTTCCGCCTTACCCGGTGTGACCATGGTCAGCGGATATCGCTCCCGGTGATACCCCGGCACGGTATAGGTTTTCCAGTCAGCATTCTGCAGCTCTTTGCGGCAGATATCAGAACGGTAGATGGTATGAAGCGGTAACGCCTCCAGTTCACCGGGCACGGTGGCGGAAAAATGGATACGCTCCCCGTTCACCGGCGGAGAAAATGCGATATTCTGTGCGCATCCCTGTGACAGTGACAGTAATAATATAGGTAAGAGCGGTAATATGTTTTTATGACACCGTAATTTCATAAGTATCTTCCTTGTAGCGCTCAATGGCTTGTTTCAGTAACGTATTTTTATTGATGTCCTGCGTGACGGCATATTTCAGGCTGTCTTCGAGTGCAATAAAGGTCGTATTCCGTTTTGCATTCAGCGGATAAGCATCGTGATGATTAATCAGGGTCTCAAAACGTTGTTTAGCAACATTTAATACCGGCGTTTTTTCCGGTGCTAACATATTCAGCAGCCGGTTATTGATAATAACCTGATACTGACTGCCCATAAAATGGTCAAGCGGCATGGTAATCAGTGTGTCTAACCGGGGGTTATTTAACGGCCGGAAAACATCTTCCAGCATGCGTTTATCCGCCTCTGATAACCGCATCAGTTCAGCCTGTTCGTTCTGCAGGTCTTTATTGATCGATGCCTGTATCTCCGGGAACAGGTAGAACTGGTATTCGCCGTTCATACGCCAGCGTTTCGTGCCGGTAAAGTCGTTTTCCCGCCCGCTTTTGCTGGGAATTTTTTCCTCTCCAATCTGCCGGGCCCTGAAAAAGCTGACCGGATGACCATGATGGCAATACACTTCCCCGAAATCAGGCAGACTTTTTTGCAACGGGATGGTTGACATAGTAAAAGAGGTCCACAGTCCACCCAGTATCGTGCCCAGACTGCCGCCGACGTCGAAGAGCCAGCTGTCCATATTGGTATCAAACGGAACGCTGGTCACCGTATCAGCATCATTGACATGACGGAAATGAATCAGGGATGACAGGGATTTTGCACCGCTGATAGTCAGGACCCTCGGCATTCCGTAGGTGTACAGGAGCGGATGATTATCTCTCAGTGCTGCCGCCTGCAATAACCCCAGTGCGCCGCCCAGGCTGTGGCCGGTGATAAATAAATTTTTTCTCTTCGTAGTTTTGCTCAGTTCTTTAATTTTTTTACCGAAATATTGCCCGATACATTGATATGCCTCCAGAAAACCCCGGTGAACTTTTGATTCACCGCCGGGAACTAATTCTGCCGGGCAGGAGATCGGCTGATAGGTTGCATCGGTCAGTATGCTTCGCTTACTTGCCGTGCCGCGCCACGCCACGCCACGATAATTTGTGACGCATTTTCCACAAAAAACATTTTTGTGTCATGGTCACCTTTTTCATAATCCTTTGACTGCGAGGCATCCAGAAATACCGCCGGGCTGTAACGTTCTCTGAACGGCACATCAGTGACGATGGCCGGGTAATTAAAACTGTCTTTAAGTACCGGTGCCAGGGATAAATCAAAGCACTGCTGATAAAAAAACGAGGCGGTGGTATCTGGTTTCCGGATATATTCGCGCATATCCTCAGTTTCATTCGGATCGGCCATAACCTCATCTTTATACACCAGCAGGGACAGCAGCCCCAGATTATAGGTATTCACCATATCGTAGTCCGGGGTATGGCGGAGAATTAAAGACCATGCTCTGAACGGACATACCTCAATGACATGACAGCGGTTCCAGTCGGTATTGAAGAAAGTCTGTCCGTTAAATTTGTCTTCATCCGGAAAATGGTAATGAGGCAGCCCAAAACGGGACTGTTTCCACTGCGGGATATCCGGGGCTTTGTCACACAATTCACCGATGACAGCATAGCGGTAGCCACGGTTTACGGATTCCGCCGCCGGTTTCACGGTAGAATGGAATTCTCCCCGCAGTGTCCGCAGCGGACGATCCTCCATTTCATCAGTGAGTGCCTGAGCATCGAGGGTCAAAGTTGCCAGTGTGCGCGGTAAATTATCCTGCCGCAAATACCCCTGCTTATCAGTACATCCTTTTCTGACACCGCCCCCCCTGACTGTGAGTGTGTAATGGAGGCCTGCCAGAGGTTTATTAAATTCATCAACAAGCACACACTCAATCCAGGCGTTTAATTTAGCGCAGTCTGTGCAATAAGGGTCATTATACTTTACTGTGTCAGGTTGCATCGGTAATCCCTGTCTGCGGGTGAATAATATTCTGGTCTGTCAGATAACGGATAAAGAGCGCATTGCCTGCCCAGGTCACATCCGTCAGATCCTCCCGGCAGGTATCCATGTAATCATTAATCAGCGCCATCAGACGGCCGGGAGGTTCATCCAGCTGAAGAGCCAGCTCAGAATGATCCTCCCAGAACTGAATATAAAAATTATCGGTGATATTACGCCGTGACTGCGCAGAGTTATTCCAGGCCTCTGTCAGGTGGCGGCCCGGAACAAAAAGACCGGAAGGTACAATTGTGCCGGTATCTGCGGGACGGCTCAGGATGATATTGCCGTCCGGGGACGGGATACAGCAGCCGGCGGCCGGCGCCAGCAGGGAAGCCCAGTCTGCCGGTTTGCAGGCAGGGATAATCACAGCCGCAATTCTTGCATCGAACAGCCGCAAAATGCAGTCCTCCCCCTCAAACAGCATCCGCTGGTAGTGCTGCCAGTGGGTTATCTGTGCATCCCAGCTGCCGGTACTGTGATAGGCCCAGCCCCAGCTTTCATCCGGAAACGGGTTGTTATCCAGATACTGCCCCATTCCGGACAGGGCCTGCCATTTGACGCGGACAAGCCAGGGGCCGGCTGAGCCCAGGTGTGACAACGGTGTGCCGGCATACAGCGGCTGCGCCTCATCAATCCAGTCATACCGGTAAAACAGGTCTGACGGATCAGGGCGGGCCAGCTTATTCAGCAGAAAATAAACGTCATGCTGACTGTCCGATGTCAGCCATGTCCGCCAGTCTGTTGTCTTCATACCTCTCATGCCTCCCCGGCCGGTTTAACCATCAGGCCGCCCGGATGCTGTGAGGCCAGCGCACAGTGTTTTTTCGCCGGATGCGGCGGTTCAGCCGGCGGTACCCCGTCCGGCGGCTGCAGCCGGACAGGGATACCGCCGCCGGGTGCATTGTCGCCGACATTCATATTACCGGACGAAAAAATTGCCCCCGGAGTAATACGGATAAAGCTGTCGCCGACTTTAAGGGTGATTTCTGTTCCGGCCTCAATGATGATTTTTCCGTCACTGACGTGATGTGTCTGCTGTCCGCTGGATGTCACCAGGTTTCTGTCTGCCCGGGTATGTTGTTCACCTTTGATATGCAGCGAGGTATCCCCGGCTATCTGATGTTTTTGTGATCCGTCAATAATGACATGCTCATCACCGGCCAGTTCGGTATAACTGTTATGATCGATCCGCCGTTTCAGGTCATTTTGTATATGCCAGGTCGCGTTATCTTCGACATGCACATTCATGTCTTTCTGAGCATGAATATACACCTCTTCCTGACCGGCCAAATCATCAAAGCGCAGCTCATTAAACCCGTCCCCTTTATGGGTTTTGGTGCGGAATGTGGTGCGGGTTTTCTCTTTCGGCAGGTTCAGCGGCGGACGGTTGCGCCCGTTATAGGTGCAGCCGGTGATGACCGGACGATCAATATCCCCGTTAAGATATGAAATAATCACTTCCTGCCCGATACGCGGTACCGACATAAAGCCGAAACCGTCCCCGTTCCAGCCATGGGCAACCCGTACCCAGCAGGAAGCGCTGTGATCCGGTCTGCCGTAGCGGTCCCAGTGAAAATAGACTTTCACCTCACCCTGATCGTTAGTGTAGATTTCCTCTCCGTCCGGCCCGACCACCGTTGCCAGCTCGTCACCGTCCGCCTGCGGGCGGAAACGGTACGGCGGCCGCCATTCGCGGGAGCCGGGAATGAACTGCACGGTATTACTGAAGGTGGTGCCTTCACCGCCGCTGTTATCCGCCAGCGGCTGGGTACCCCGATGGTTAACCGTAATCACCTGCCACGACTGATTCATCACCCCTGACGGGTGGTTTTTCAGGGTGAAGATTTTCCCCGGCCTCAGGGCAAAACAGTTGGTGCCCGCGCTGCCGGTCTGGCGTTCATTCTGGGACTGTTCATAGCGCAGCATCGTAAAGTAGCCGCCCGGCTCATCCTGCTGAAAACGACCGTAACTTTCAAAGGTACCGTGCTGCCGGTGTATATCCCCGGTCAGCTGATGTTCAAGGGGGTAGGAGGGATTCTGCGGGTTGTAATCTTTCCGGATCTGAATATCACTGCACAGCTTTTCGGCGTAGCGCCAGGAGAATGCCGTGCTGTCACCGGTGTCCGTATCCGCCTGCGGGTTGTAGGTCAGGTGAATACCGGCAGTCATGCCGAGATGGCTGTCACTGTAAAAGAGTACCGGGCCTTCCTCAAACCAGAAATTAATCCCTTCCTCTGCCGCCAGGCGGCACCAGAAATCATACGCTGATTCCCGCTTCTGGGTGATGTAATCGCGCTTCCCGTGCAGTTCACCGTCGTAAAATTTCAGGTCATTTTTGACGTGAGCCTCATCCAGCAGGGTGGCGAGGACTTCCGGCACCGATTGCTGCCGGAAGATACGGCTGTCCTGGTTAAGGGTCATGATCCACATTTCCGGGCGGATCAGAAAGTGATACCAGGTTTTGTTGCCGTCGGTATTGCCCTGTTCAGCGGAGGCCAGCAGCCCCTGCACGGTACGCACTTTGACACCGTTGCGGGTGACCGTCAGTGAGGCGGCAGAGCCGAGATGATCCTCAAAGGTGATCGACGGCAGCAGGCTGACGGCGCTGAGGGTCAGCGAAAACAGTGAGGACAGGGATTCACTGAGTGAAAACTCGGTGACCTGAAAGGTCTGTTCCGGCAACCGGCCGATTTTGCAGGTAAATACCAGGCCGGACTGCCCCGGCAACAATTCAGAAACGGACGGGATCATGCCGGCTCCATAAATAAGGACAGACGAATTCTGCACACCGTTGTCGCCAGACAGTGCTGTGCAGAACCCATCAGAAAACAAACCGGCACGGCAGAAATACCGTCCGGCACGGTATCATTACGCTTCATCCGGCACACCGGGCAAGCGCGGGAGGGAATAATAGATTTCACATAACAGACTGTAAAGCATGGCTGACCGGCGGCATGGCACGAAATATTTATCTTTCGTTGAAAATGGTGTGAGAATAGGAATATAACACTGAGAAAAAGGCTGATTATGATATTTTTGGCATGATAATCCGATAATCAGTATTCACTGCGCGGGTAAATAAAGAAAAACGCATTATATTACAATTTGTTATGCTCCCTTTAAATGACAGCCAAAGAAACAAAGATGTAATGAAATATGTCACTTTTATAAAATCTTGAATATTAATAATTAAATTAACAAATTATCGTTAAACAGGAAAAATGCGCTTTTTGATAGTGGATATTTCTGAACTAATAAAAATATTAAGATTTAAATTATTCCATTACTGTCGGGCAAAAAGCGCGCTATCCCGCAAAAAAATGGCCTGATAATCGTGATTATCAGGCCGTGAGTCGTTATAGAAAAATCATGCTATCGGTCAACAACAATATCTTTATTCACCACTTCCGGACCACTGTTGCCAATCATGGTGGCAAATTTCTCAATCGGGTCAGTACGCAGTGCATACAGACGTTTCAGCGCATACGGGTTATCGCCGAGGCGGACTTTCCCCTGAATGGTGGTGACAGCCATCGTCATACCCGCCTGCTGTGCGGCATCCATCGCATCCTGATTATATGCCCCGAAAGGATAAGCCAGATAATGCTGTTCCGGATTCAGTTTCGCCAGTACGCGCTGTGAACGCTGGTAATCCAGCAGGAGTGTATGTTCTTTGCGGCTGAAAATAATCGGGTTTTTGCGGTTATCCAGACGGTGCAAAAAGTGGGTATGTGACTGAATGTCAAACACATCCCGTGACTGCATCAGCTCCGGCCAGCACATAAACTGTAATCCGTCAGGTGCCCATTTCTGCGGTTTTGATTTCACCCGCGAGGAAATCACAAACAGGGTGGCTTTCTGATCATTCTGCTTCAGGATCGGATAAGCATAGCGGTAAACCGATTTCAGGCCATCGTCGAACGTCAGCGCCACTACTTTGCCCGGCAGGTTATTTTCCTTCGCCAGATAACCGGCCACGTCATCAAGGGAAATCGTCCGGTAACCGGCCTGCTTCAGATAATCCATCTGTGCCTTAAAGGCCTCAACGGATGTGGTGGTCGAGGTATGACGGAAATTCCTGTTTTCGCTGTCTTTCAGAATATGGTGATACGTCAGGATCGGGATCCCTTTATCCAGCTCCACATCCGATAAACGGATGTACGCCAGCCTGTCTGCCAGGCGGATAGTCAGCCAGACAATTTTTTCACCCTCCCGGTTTTCCCTGACCATTTTAGCCAGCACCGGATAACGCAGATCACCAAACAGAGTGGCAACCGGGGATTTCAATTCATCCGGCGTGCCAAATACATTGGTGTTACGGATGGTTATCAGATAATCATAAATAGGATTATTGAGTTCATTCAGTGTGTCCAGCGGCGGCACGACTTTGGGTTTTTTATCTGACAGATGTTCGCTGCTGATAAAACCGCGGTCATTGCCAAACTGTAACTCACGGAATTCCCCTTTCATCGGATAAATATAAAAACCGTGTGACGGGTTCAGTTCCGCAACCCCCTGCATCACACCGGCGACCGGTGCGAAAATCACCTGCGGTTCTTTTACCTGAATCAGTACCGGTGATTCATCTTTCAGTAACCATTCCTGTGAATCGGAAGGGGCTTCCGCCGCCCGGCTGATACCGGCGACAGAAAATAAAATCATAAAAATAAACAATACGTTGCGCATAATATGCCCGTTTGCTTGCTGTTCTGCACAAAAAAGCCCTCCTTAAAAAGGAGGGCTGTTCAGTCAGTTACATTGCTGTATCACTTACTCTTTGCTGCCACCGAAGCCCGCGTTCAGAAGCTCAGCTAAGTTAGCTGTTGCTTCATCAGCGCTGACCGGCTGTGGTGCTGCATCGGCAGTTTCTGCCAGATGACGGCGGCGGATACGATCCTGGTGGTACGCGAAACCGGTACCGGCCGGGATCAGGCGACCCACAATGACGTTCTCTTTCAGACCGCGCAGTTCGTCGCGTTTACCCGCAACGGCCGCTTCGGTCAGAACGCGGGTGGTCTCCTGGAACGATGCCGCAGAGATAAAGGACTCTGTTGCCAGAGACGCTTTGGTGATACCCAGCAGATCACGTTCGAAGGTTGCAGGGATTTTACCTTCCTGCTCCAGCAGACGGTTTGCCACTTTCACGCGTGCATATTCAACCTGCTCACCTTCGAGGAACTCAGAGCTTCCCGCAGAGGTGATGGTGACTTTACGCAGCATCTGACGAACGATAACTTCGATGTGTTTATCGTTAATCTTAACGCCCTGTAAGCGGTAAACTTCCTGGACTTCGTTCGCGATATAACGGGCAACCGCATTCACGCCGCGCAGACGCAGGATATCGTGCGGTGATTCCGGACCATCGGATACGACGTCACCACGTTCAACCATTTCGCCTTCGAACACGTTGAGCTGACGCCATTTCGGAATCATCTCTTCATACGGATCGCTGCCGTCGATTGGTGTGATCACCAGACGACGCTTACCTTTGGTCTCTTTACCGAACGAGATGATACCGCTGATTTCAGCTAGGATCGCAGGCTCTTTCGGACGACGCGCTTCGAACAGATCCGCAACGCGCGGCAGACCACCGGTAATATCCTTGGTACCGACAGATTCCTGCGGGATACGTGCCAGCGTGTCACCGGCGTTGATGGTAACACCATCATCCAGCTGAACAATCGCTTTACCCGGCAGGAAGTAAGCGGCAGGCATATCCGTGTTCGGGATCAGAACATCGTTACCCTGTGCATCAACAATTTTCAGTGCCGGACGCATTTCTTTCGCACTGGTGGTACGTTCTGCAGAATCCAGAACAACCAGTGAGGACAGACCGGTTAATTCATCAGTCTGACGGGTGATGGTCTGACCATCGTGCATATCTGTGAAGCGGATAACACCGGATACTTCACTGACAACCGGCATGGTATGCGGATCCCAGTTAGCGACCGTTTCACCGCCGTTGACGGCTTCACCGTCACCTTTGGAAAGCTGAGCACCGTAAGGCACTTTATAGCTTTCTTTGGTACGGCCGAACTCATCGATCAGACGCAGTTCAGTGTTACGTGAAGTCACCACCAGTTTACCGGCAGTGTTACCGATAAGCTTCGCGTTGAACAGTTTCACTGTACCTTTGTTACGGACCTGAATGCTCGATTCTGCAGCAGCACGGGATGCCGCACCACCGATGTGGAACGTACGCATCGTCAGCTGTGTACCCGGTTCACCGATTGACTGTGCCGCGATAACACCCACCGCCTCACCGGCGTTGATGATGTGACCACGCGCTAGGTCACGGCCGTAGCATTTCGCACAGACACCGAAGTCAGTTTCGCAACTTACAACGGAACGTACTTTCACGCTGTCGACAGAGTTTTCTTCTAACAGGTCACACTGTTTTTCGTGCAGCAGGGTGTTACGCGGGATAAGAATATCCGCAGTACCCGGCTTCAGAATGTCTTCAGCAGCCACACGGCCTAATACGCGGTCGCGCAGAGGTTCTTTAACATCACCACCCTCGATAACCGGGGTCATGACGATACCTTCGTGCGTACCACAGTCATCTTCAGTGATGACGAGGTCTTGTGCCACGTCAACCAGACGACGGGTCAGGTAACCGGAGTTTGCTGTTTTCAGTGCGGTATCCGCCAGACCTTTACGCGCACCGTGGGTTGAGATGAAGTACTGGAGTACGTCAAGACCTTCACGGAAGTTCGCGGTGATTGGCGTTTCGATGATGGAACCATCCGGTTTCGCCATCAGACCACGCATACCGGCCAGCTGACGAATCTGTGCGGCAGAACCACGCGCACCGGAGTCGGCCATCATAAAGATACTGTTGAAAGAAACCTGCTGTTCTTCTTCGCCGTCGCGGTTAACCACGGTTTCAACAGACAGGTTTTCCATCATCGCCTTGGCAACACGTTCGTTGGCTGCGGCCCAGATATCGATAACTTTGTTATAACGTTCGCCGGCGGTAACCAGACCAGACTGGAACTGCTCCTGGATTTCGGCCACTTCCGCTTCCGCTTCCGCGATGATCCCGGCTTTTTTCTCCGGAATAACCATGTCATCGATACCAACAGATGCACCTGAACGGGCAGCGTAGGCAAAACCGGTGTACATGATCTGGTCAGCAAAGATAACGGTCGGCTTCAGACCCAGAATACGGTAACAGGTGTTCAGCATTTTGGAGATTGCTTTTTTACCCAGCGGCTGGTTAACCAGTGAGTAAGGCAGACCACGCGGAACGATACGCCATAAGATGGCTCGGCCGACAGTGGTATCAATCATGCTGGTACGCTTGGTGACATTACCTTCGCCGTCTTTCACTTCTTCAGTGATACGGACTTTCACACGGGCATGCAGAGACGCATGACCGGCGCGGTATACACGCTCAGCTTCGGTTGAACCGTTCAGTACCATGCCTTCGCCTTTGGCGTTAACACAGTCACGGGTCATGTAGTACAGACCCAGAACAACGTCCTGAGAAGGTACGATAATCGGATCGCCGCTTGCCGGTGACAGGATGTTGTTGGTGGACATCATCAGGGCACGGGCTTCGAGCTGCGCTTCCAGGGTCAGAGGGACGTGAACCGCCATCTGGTCACCATCGAAGTCGGCGTTATATGCCGCACAAACGAGCGGGTGTAACTGGATAGCTTTACCTTCGATAAGGATAGGTTCAAACGCCTGAATACCCAGACGGTGAAGTGTCGGTGCACGGTTCAGGAGAACCGGGTGCTCACGGATAACTTCATCCAGGATATCCCATACGACCGCTTCTTCGCGCTCAACCATTTTCTTGGCGGCTTTAATGGTGGTTGCGAGACCACGCAGTTCCAGCTTGCCGTAGATGAACGGTTTGAACAGTTCCAGTGCCATTTTCTTAGGCAGACCGCACTGATGCAGACGCAGGTAAGGACCTACGGTGATTACAGAACGACCGGAATAGTCAACACGCTTACCGAGCAGGTTCTGACGGAAACGACCCTGTTTACCTTTGATCATGTCTGCCAGCGATTTCAGCGGACGCTTGTTAGAGCCGGTAATTGCACGACCACGACGGCCGTTATCCAGCAGCGCATCCACGGCTTCCTGCAGCATACGTTTTTCGTTACGTACGATGATGTCAGGTGCAGCCAGATCCAGCAGGCGTTTCAGACGGTTATTACGGTTGATCACACGACGGTACAGATCGTTCAGATCTGATGTCGCAAAACGACCACCATCGAGCGGAACTAACGGACGCAGATCCGGTGGTAACACCGGCAGCACTGTCAGGATCATCCACTCCGGTTTGTTACCGGACTGAATGAACGCTTCCAGCAGCTTGATGCGCTTGGTCAGTTTCTTACGTTTGGTTTCTGAATTGGTTTCATTCAGTTCTTCGCGCAGGTTTTCGACTTCCTGTTCCAGATCCATTGCTTTCAGCAATGCCTGGATGGCTTCCGCACCCATTTTCGCGTCGAACTCATCACCGAACTCTTCCAGAGCGTCGAGATACTGTTCTTCTGTCAGAATCTGGCTGCGCTCCAGGCTGGTCATCCCGCCTTCAACAACAACATAAGATTCAAAGTACAGAACACGTTCGATATCACGCAGCGGCATATCCAGCAGCAGGCCGATACGGGACGGCAGTGATTTCAGGAACCAGATGTGTGCAGTCGGTGATGCCAGTTCGATGTGACCCATGCGCTCACGGCGCACTTTAGTCTGAGTCACTTCAACACCACACTTCTCACAAATCACACCACGGTGTTTCAGACGTTTGTACTTACCGCACAAACATTCGTAATCTTTTACCGGCCCGAAGATACGCGCACAGAAAAGCCCGTCACGCTCAGGTTTGAACGTACGGTAGTTAATGGTTTCCGGCTTTTTCACTTCACCAAATGACCATGAACGAATCATGTCAGGTGAGGCCAGACCAATTTTGATCGCATCAAACTCTTCGGTCTTGGTTTGCGCTTTCAGAAACTTTAATAAGTCTTTCACGAAATGGCTCCTGTCGGAGTTAGACCTGTGAGACAAACGGTCGTCTGTTTGTCCCTTAAACCAGATTTACTGGTGCTGCCCGTGTACCACGGGCAGCCACAACGGTAATTACTCGTCTTCCAGCTCGATATTGATACCGAGGGAACGGATTTCTTTCAGCAATACGTTGAAAGATTCCGGCATTCCCGGCTCCATCTGATGACTGCCGTCGACGATGTTTTTGTACATCTTCGTACGACCGTTAACGTCATCCGATTTCACAGTCAGCATCTCCTGGAGGGTGTAAGCGGCACCGTATGCTTCCAGTGCCCACACTTCCATCTCCCCGAAGCGCTGACCACCGAACTGCGCCTTACCACCCAGCGGCTGCTGGGTAACCAGGCTGTAAGAACCGGTAGAACGCGCATGCATCTTGTCATCAACCAGGTGGTTCAGCTTCAGCATGTACATATAGCCGACGGTAACCTGACGCTCGAACTGCTCGCCGGTACGACCATCAAACAGTGTGATCTGACCGGAAGTCGGTAAGCCACCCAGAGTCAGTAATGCTTTGATTTCCTGCTCTTTTGCACCATCGAATACCGGTGTTGCTGTCGGCATACCTTTTTTCAGGTTGTTCGCCAGACGCAGAACTTCTTCATCACTGAAGGTGTTCAGATCCACTTTCTGACGCGGGTCATTACCCAGGTCATAGGCTTTCTGAATGAATTCGCGTAATTTCGCGATTTCCTGCTGCTCTTTGATCATCTGGTTGATTTTGTCACCGATGCCTTTCGCAGCCATACCCAGGTGGGTTTCCAGAATCTGACCGATGTTCATACGCGATGGTACGCCCAGCGGGTTCAGTACGATGTCAACAGGGTTACCTTTTTCATCGTATGGCATATCTTCGATAGGGTTAATTTTTGAGATAACCCCTTTGTTACCGTGACGACCCGCCATTTTATCACCAGGCTGGATCTGACGTTTAACAGCCAGATACACTTTAACGATTTTCAGCACGCCCGGTGCCAGATCATCGCCCTGGGTGATTTTGCGGCGTTTCGCTTCCAGTTTCTTGGCGAACTCAGATTTCAGTTCGTCATACTGCTCGGCCAGCTGTTCTAACTGATTCTGTTTTTCTTCATCAGTCAGAGCCAGTTCCAGCCAGCGCTCGCGCGGCAGTTTGTCCAGTTTGTCAGCTTCCATGCCGCCGTTGATCAGAACGGAACGGATACGGCTGAACAGACCGGCTTCCAGAATCTGGAGCTCTTCGGTCAGGTCTTTCTTCGCGTCACGCAACTGCATCTCTTCGATTTCGAGAGCACGCTTGTCTTTTTCCACGCCATCGCGGGTAAAGACCTGGACGTCGATAACCGTGCCGGAAACACCGTTCGGTACGCGCAGAGATGAATCTTTCACATCTGACGCTTTCTCACCGAAGATAGCACGCAGCAGTTTCTCTTCCGGGGTTAACTGTGTTTCACCTTTCGGTGTCACTTTACCGACCAGAATGTCGCCGCCTTTCACTTCCGCACCGATATACACGATACCGGATTCATCCAGTTTGGAGAGCGCTGCTTCACCCACGTTAGGGATGTCGGCGGTGATCTCTTCCGGCCCCAGTTTGGTGTCACGGGACACACAAGCCAGTTCCTGGATGTGGATAGTGGTGAAACGGTCTTCCTGAACCACACGCTCGGACACGAGGATGGAGTCTTCGAAGTTGTAACCGTTCCATGGCATAAATGCCACGCGCATGTTCTGACCCAGTGCCAGTTCGCCGAGGTCAGTTGACGGACCATCAGCCAGCACGTCACCGCGTTCAACCGGCTCGCCCAGCGATACGCAAGGAGTCTGGTTGATACAGGTGTTCTGGTTAGAACGGGTATATTTGGTCAGGCTGTAGATGTCGATGCCCGCTTCGCCGGCATACATTTCATCTTCATTTACCTTGATAACGATACGTGATGCGTCAACGTACTGAACAGTACCGCCGCGTCTGGCTACGGCTGTAACACCGGAGTCAACCGCTACCGCACGTTCCATACCGGTACCAACCAGCGGCTTGTCAGCGCGCAGAGTCGGAACCGCCTGACGTTGCATGTTCGCACCCATCAATGCACGGTTGGCGTCATCGTGTTCCAGGAACGGGATCAGGGATGCACCGACAGAAACCACCTGCTGGGTGGAAACGTCCATGTACTGAACCTGATCACGGCTGAATAAGCTGGATTCACCTTTGTTACGGCAGGTGATCAGTTCATCAACGAAGTGACCTTCGTCATCTAACACGGTGTTTGCCTGTGCAATGATGAAGTTACCTTCTTCGATTGCAGACAGATAATGAATTTCATCGGTAACAACATCGTCACGCACTAAACGGTACGGGGTTTCCAGGAAACCATATTCGTTAGTCTGTGCATAAACAGATAAGGAGTTGATCAGACCGATGTTCGGACCTTCAGGGGTCTCGATAGGACATACGCGACCGTAGTGAGTCGGGTGAACGTCTCGTACTTCGAAGCCGGCACGCTCACGGGTCAGACCGCCCGGGCCTAATGCTGATATACGGCGTTTGTGAGTAATTTCTGACAGCGGGTTGTTCTGGTCCATAAACTGGGACAGCTGGCTGGAACCAAAGAACTCTTTAACCGCAGCAGAAATCGGCTTGGCGTTGATCATATCCTGAGGCATCAGGTTATCCAGATCACCCAGTGACAGACGCTCTTTCACCGCACGCTCAACACGGACCAGACCGACACGGAACTGGTTCTCTGCCATTTCACCGACAGAACGGATACGACGGTTACCTAAGTGGTCGATATCATCCACTTCACCACGGCCGTTACGGATGTCGATCAGTTTCTTCATGACATCAGTAATGTCCTGCTGGCTCAGGATCCCGGTACCGTCAGAGTCATCACGACCCAATGAACGGTTGAACTTCATGCGGCCGACCGCAGACAGATCATAACGATCTTCAGAGAAGAACAGGTTCTCGAACAGGTTTTCAGCAGCTTCGCGGGTTGGCGGCTCACCAGGGCGCATCATGCGGTAGATTTCTACCAGTGCGCTTAAACGATCGTTGGTCGGATCCACACGCAGGGTTTCTGACATGTAGGCGCCGTGATCCAGGTCGTTGGTGAACAAGGTTTCAATGGTTTTGTGACCGGACTGGCTCAGACGCGCCAGCAGATCCAGTGACATTTCCATGTTCGCCGCACAGATTAATTCGCCGGTCGCTTCATCGATGTAATCGCGCGCAACCACTTTACCTGCGATATATTCAACAGGCACTTCAATCTGGTTGACTTCGTCTTTTTCCAGCTGGCGGATATGACGGGCAGTGATACGACGACCTTTCTCAACATAAACTTTACCGTTCGCTTCGATATCGAAGGATGCGGTTTCACCACGCAGACGCTCAGGAATGAGGGTCATGGTCAGTTTATTGTTGCGGATTTCAAAGGTGGTTTTTTCGAAGAACAGGTTCAGAATGTCTTCGGTGCTGAAATTCATCGCACGCAGAATGATCGATGCCGGTAATTTACGGCGGCGGTCAATACGGACAAATAAGTTGTCTTTCGGATCGAATTCGAAATCCAGCCATGAACCACGGTAAGGAATGATACGTGCGTTATACAGCACTTTACCGGAAGAGTGTGTTTTACCTTTGTCACTGTCAAAGAACACGCCCGGGCTGCGGTGTAACTGAGAAACGATAACACGCTCAGTACCGTTGATAACGAACGTTCCGTTTTCAGTCATGAGCGGAATCTCGCCCATGTAAACTTCCTGTTCTTTAATATCTTTAACTGTGCCTTCCGGTGCTTCACGCTCGTAAACAACCAGACGCAGTTTTACGCGCAGCGGTGCGGAAAAGGTTACGCCGCGGATCTGACATTCTTTAACGTCAAATACCGGCTCACCCAGACGGAAGCTGACATATTGCAGTTCAGCATTACCACTGTAGCTCTGAATCGGGAAAACGGAACGGAACGCGGCTTCCAGGCCGTTCTGACCGTCCGGATCGAGTTCAATGAATTTCTGGAATGAATCCAGCTGGATAGAAAGGAGATACGGTACATCCAGCACTTGCGGACGTTTACCAAAATCCTTACGAATACGTTTCTTCTCGGTATAGGAGTAAACCATAGGGTTCCTCAGCTCGCTTGATCAGTGACCCGGCCTGCCCGTATCGGACGGACAGTCGCTACAACTATCTAATTTGGACAGAAAATTGAACATTTTCTGTTAATACCCATTGCTATTACTCTTAAATCATTTCATTGCGCTGCTGACTACCGAGCTACCCGAGCGAATCGCAGTCATAAACACAGTATATTAAGTCGTCAATAGAAAAAAGTATTCGGAGAGTTTGCGGGTGTCAGATAACACAACTGTTACCCCGAAAACACACGCATGCGCATTAGCGCAAAAAGGCTGGTGACCAATAAGTCACCAGCCATCAGCCATTTTCAGGCTGCTACTGCAAAAAGTGGCTTATTTAACTTCAACTTCCGCGCCAGCTTCTTCCAGAGATTTTTTCAGAGTTTCAGCTTCATCTTTGCTCACACCTTCTTTCAGTGCAGCAGGTGCGCTTTCAACTAAGTCTTTAGCTTCTTTCAGGCCCAGACCAGTTGCGCCGCGAACAGCTTTGATTACTGCAACTTTGTTAGCGCCGGCAGCTTTCAGAATAACGTCGAACTCAGTTTTCTCTTCAGCAGCTTCAGCAGGACCCGCAGCAACTGCTACAGCAGCAGCAGCAGAAACGCCGAATTTTTCTTCCATCATGGTGATCAGTTCAACAACGTCCATTACAGACATTTCAGCAACTGCGTCCAGGATTTGTTCTTTAGTGATAGACATACGATATGTTCCTAAAATTCAGAATAAGTTTATACGTTAAAAAGCAACGAAGAAAAGAAAGGGCAATTAAGCAGCTTCTTTCTGATCGCGTAACGCTGCCAGAGTGCGAACCAGTTTGCCTGCAGAGGCTTCTTTCATGGTTGCCATCAGGCGCGCGATTGCTTCTTCGTAAGTCGGGAGTGTTGCTAAGCGATCGATATCTTTCGCTGCAATTAACTCACCTTCAAAGGCTGCGGCTTTAATCTCGAATGCAGGGTTCGCTTTCGCGAATTCTTTGAACAGACGAGCAGCAGCGCCCGGGTGTTCATGAGAAAATGCAATCAAGGTAGGACCGACGAATACGTCTTTCAGGCACTCAGAAGAGGTACCTTCAACAGCACGACGCAGCAGGGTGTTACGTACTACACGTACAGTAACGCCAGCTTCACGACATGCTTTACGCAGACCGGTCATTTTATCTACAGTCACACCACGGGAATCCGCGACAACTGCAGACAGCGCACCTTTGGCAACTTCGCTGACTTCAGCAACAATCGCTTGTTTGTCTTGAAGATTTAATGCCATTAGCTTCTTGCTCCTGGTTTAGCCGGGTAATACAACCCCGGAACTCACTTCACTCAGCACCGGAAGGTGGAGAGCGCTAAAACACGGTGAGCAGAATACTCGAATAAAATTCTTGTGGCTCTGTCACCGTCTACGCAGGAAAATTAAGTAATCACTTACACCTGCGGTCTTGGACGGGGCCCGGAAAAGGCCGGGCTCCAACCGAAATTCTGAGCTGTGCCTGATTCCGTGATAATTTCACTAAATCAAATACAGCAAACATTGGGCGTCAGATTCTACAGAAACCTGACCCCAATGTAAAGCGCTTACTATCCGCAGATATTAAGCAGCAGCAGTCAGACCAGACTGGTCGATTGCAACACCCGCACCCATGGTGGTAGACAGGCTGACTTTCTTGATGTACACGCCTTTCGCTGAAGATGGTTTTGCTTTTTTCAGCGCAACCAGCAGAGCTTCCAGGTTTTCTTTCAGTTTATCAGTGTCGAAATCTACTTTACCGATAGTGGTGTGGATGATCCCGTTTTTGTCGTTACGGTAACGAACCTGACCCGCTTTAGCGTTGTTCACAGCTTCAGCAACGTTAGGCGTTACAGTACCTACTTTCGGGTTTGGCATCAGGCCGCGCGGGCCTAAGATCTGACCTAATTGGCCAACAACGCGCATTGCATCCGGAGATGCGATAACAACGTCGAAGTCCATTTCGCCGGCTTTGATTTTGTCAGCCAGGTCTTCCATACCAACCAGTTCTGCGCCGGCAGCTTTAGCAGCTTCAGCGTTAGCGCCCTGTGCGAACACAGCGACACGGACAGAACGACCGGTACCGTTTGGCAGTACAGTTGCACCGCGAACGTTTTGATCAGATTTACGTGCATCGATACCCAGGTTAACGGCAACGTCAACGCTTTCAACGAATTTAGCAGTCGCTAATTCTTTCAGCAGGGCTACGGCTTCATTGATGTCGTACAGTTTGGTCGCATCAACTTTTTCACGGATATTGCGCATGCGCTTGGTCAGTTTAGCCATCGATTAACCCTCCACTACCAGGCCCATGGAACGAGCAGTACCTTCGATAGAACGCATCATAGCTTCTACATCGGCACCAGTCATATCCGCTGCTTTAGTCTCAGCAATCTCACGAACCTGAGCAGAAGTAATTTTACCTACTTTCTCTTTGTTCGGTTTGCCGGAACCAGATTTCAGACCTGCAGCTTTCTTCAGTAAAACTGCCGCTGGCGGAGTTTTAGTGATGAAAGTGAAAGAACGGTCAGCATAAACGGTGATAACAACCGGGATTGGTAAACCTTTTTCCATGCTGTCTGTTTTGGCGTTAAACGCTTTACAGAATTCCATGATGTTCACACCCTGCTGACCCAGTGCAGGACCAACCGGCGGACTTGGGTTTGCCATACCAGCTGCAACCTGCAGTTTGATATAGGCTTGTACTTTCTTAGCCATTTAAAAAATCCTCAATATGGGTAATAGCGCCGGTTATCCCGGCTCCCCTATGAATACAGGCCCGCGTAAAAAACGCGAACCCCTGAAAAACAAAAGGCGCGAAATTGTAGATAAATTTCCCGCCCTTTGCAAGCCCGGAAAAAAAACCGTTATGGTTTTTCGACCTGACTGAAATCCAGTTCGACCGGTGTTGCACGACCAAAAATAGAGACTGATACCTTCAGGCGGCTCTTCTCGTAGTCGACTTCTTCAACAACACCATTAAAGTCTGCAAACGGACCATCGGAAACACGGACCATTTCGCCCGGCTCGAACAGCGTTTTCGGACGCGGCTTATCACCCACCTGCTGCAGGCGGTTCATAATCGCATCAACTTCTTTATCGCTGATCGGTGCAGGACGATCGGATGTTCCGCCGATGAATCCCATTACACGCGGTACGTTACGCACCAGATGCCAGGATGCATCGTTCATCACCATCTGGACCAGGACATAGCCCGGGAAGAATTTGCGCTCACTTTTGCGGCGCTGACCGCTGCGGATCTCGACGACTTCTTCCGTTGGCACCATGACTTCGCCAAATGAATCTTCCATCCCGTTGATTTTGATATGTTCACGCAGAGACTGCGCAACCCGGCTCTCGAATCCGGAGAAAGCCTGGATGACATACCAACGTTTTTTAGGAGAATCCGACATCTTTAGAACCTCAGAAGGATGTTATATAGGAAACAAGACGGACAAGGATACCATCAAGGCCCCATAACACTAACGACATAACCGCTGTGACTGCCGCAACGATCAGTGTTGTATGCAGTGTTTCCTGACGTGTAGGCCAGATCACTTTACGCATTTCAACCCGTGCTTCGCGGGCAAAAGTCAGTGTCGCTCTGCCTTTCGTTGTCCACAGTGCAATACCACCGGCTAATGCGATGACGACAACAACTGCCAGCGCACGCAGCGCAAGATTAAATTCGCGGAAGTAGTAATTCCCGCCGATGGCTGCGATCAGCAGAACTGCGACCACTAACCACTTGGCAATGTCAGCACCACGGCCGTTTTGTTGAGCTTCGCTATTCGCACTCATAAACCAACCTGTAACCATGAAATAAAAAAGTCAGCCGGACTGCCTCGCTGTTGCAAAACAAATCAGACCAAAATTAGGGACAGATGCAATTGTATCTGACTTGGCGTCATAATCCAGCATGAGTTTCGTATTCTTCGAGATACTCACCATTCGTTGCGTGAGAGCCTATCTCACCAGTAGTTGATGATCAACTAGTGATGAGATAGGTTCTTCATAAAACAACGCAGAAAAAGGGCATCAAATGATGCCCTTTTTAGGATTATTACATCCGT